>NZ_JBFTOG010000009.1:0-131069 GCF_056397865.1 Arthrobacter sp. 05L417 | reverse complement strand
GCGTCGAAGCGTGCTTCCGCAACCAGTCCACCAACGGGTTTAAGGTCGGAGAGGGTCAACTGGTATCCAGCGGCTAGGAGTCGTGGGGCGAGGCCACGGCCGATGTTCCCGCCGGCACCGGTCATAACGACGCGCGTACCCCTTGGCGCGGTGGCGGCATGGTTTCCGTAATTCATTACGTTCCTTTCCGGAAATCGGGACATGCTGGAGGGTTTCTCCGGCATGCCCTGATCCGGGTCTTCGACAGGTTCGTTGCCTCGAGCACGCCTGGCTTGCCTCACGGGCGGCTAGATCGGGCCAGCACCGGCGTGTCTGGCGAGACCTCGGCCGGATGATCGACGGGGTGACATTTCTGCCTTGACGGCAGCGGGCGGCAGGGCAGATCAATGCGCCAGGAGCGCGCCCCTTCAGCCTCCGACGCCAGCGCCAGTTGGCAAAGTGCATTCGCGGAGAAGTCCGCCGATACCTTCGGCATCGGATTCACAGAGGAGGCCGTCCTCGAGGCGAGCGTCATGTTGAAGCCGCTCACGGGGGGCATGATGTTGCGACGGCCTTGGGGGCAGCATCCGGAATTTACGACGCACTCACCTTCACATCGAAACAATAGGCGACATCACCTACCTGCAGTGGGAGGCAGAAGCACTCGGTGGCACCAAGATGTTCGGCCTCTCTGTCCTGACCAAGGATATCGAGGGCAAGATCAAGCATGCCGCGATCCACCACCGTCCGCTCGGGCCGTCAGGGCGGCCGAGTTGAATTGGGATTCTCACCGGAACAGGCAAGGCAGTTGGCCGAACACACCTTTGTGGGAGCGGCGGCAGTGATGCAAGACTCTGGCGAAACGGCCATCGAGCTACTTGGCCACTTCAGCAACCCGGCAGGAACCTCTATTCGGGCCGTGGCAGGGCCCGCCTCTCGCGCTGACGGAATCTCCACTATCGGCTTTTGAACCGGACGAGTAGAGCTGAGTTTGATGATGCTCTCACCCGCCATGCCCCATACATCTGCTTCTGCTGTGGCATAGTGATGGCGGACATGCAGTCCCATTTGTGGGCCATTTCCGCCAGAAACTCATCGGCTTGCTAGATCCCACATGCTGAAGTCGGGTGTGTTTACGATGAAAACTCGCGTACGGGATTGGACTTGGGCCCTCATCCGTCGAAAGTAGCCAAGCGGACGCTAACACCGAGTTGTCGGATGTTGTTTTGCACGTCTAGTGGTAGTTGATCGTCAGTTACGACAGCATCGAGCCTTTGCAAAGGTGCAACGTTGAAAAGGGAGACGGCGCCGAACGTGGTGCTGTCCGCGAGTAGGAACGTCGAGGACGACGCTTTGAGAGCTGCCCGTTTTACCTCGATTTCGTCCACGGAAGGCGCCATGAGACCCCTGGAAATGTTCCACGTCCGGCTGCTGAGGAAGGACAAATCAATGTTGACGAATTTGAGCATTTCGGTCGCGAGGGGCCCCTGACTGGAAGCGCTCGCTGGGTCCACTACTCCGCCAGTGTGGATGGTTTCTATGTTCGGGTAGGCGAACAAGCTTGTGACGATGTAGAAGTCGTTGGTTACTACGGTAAGGTGCCGGCGCGCGGCGAGGAAAGGCACGAGTGATCGACACGCGGTGCCGGCGTCGAGGAAGACAACCATGTCATCCTTTATCGATTGGGCTGCGAGCTTGGCAATCGCCTTTTCGCGCGCGGCTCCGGGTTGGGCCCGAAGTTTGGGTTCCCTTGGAGGTTCCTGGCCGTGCTGCTTTGTGAGCCGAACACCACCACGGACTGAGCTCACTTGGCCAGTGGACTCCAGGGCAGTGATGTCACGACGGACCGTCATGTGAGAGACATTCATATAGGCCGTGAGGCCGCGGACACTCAGAATGCCCTCCTGCCGCAGGAGGCGGAGGATTTCTTGGTGCCTCTGCTCGGGAATCATGGATCGGGCTGCTGGACTCACGAGGTTCCCTTCAAAGGTGCCGACCGGCACCATGAGCGGGCGCGTAGAGGTTTGATGCGTGACGGCGGCTTTTCGTCTGAACCGTCAAGTAGCCCCTGTTTTCTTGCGTATCGTCTACGGCCCGATATGCGCACCTGGCGTCCGAGGATTCCGGGCATGTTCTTCTGGGTCCCGATGGCTCAAGACTTGTCGCTTCCCTGCCAGTCGGGCGCCTGAATGAGCTCCACCCGATTTCCGTCTGGATCGAGGAGGTAGACCAGCCACCCGCCTGCAATGGGGCCTGAGGCCGGGGCAACGGGTTCGGATACCGCCTCGTAACCAAGAGCTGTCATCTTGGCGTAAACCTGCCGTACGTCGATGTCTGTGAAGGCAAGGTGTGCCGTGCCCGGCTGCGCCTCTGATGGGTCGACTGCGGGCAGTAGAGGCTCGGCATAGGCAAGTTCCAGCCGGAAGGCTCCGTCACCTGTAGCGAGAAGCATGGCTTTGACCTTTACGTTGGGACGGCCGTAAAGTTCGCCGATGTATGGTCCCGACGTCCACGCATCCAAGCGGGTCAGTCCAAGGCCATCCACGTAGAATCGCGCGCTGCGCTCCATATCCGTTACGTGCAGGGCAGTGTGATGATGTCGCATTAAGTGTCTCCTTGGTGGGTCAAGGACTTCCTACTCGTCTCCGATTGTTGAATTGCTTTGCAGGAGATGAGACCAGCCTTGAAGCGTTGATATTGGATGGGTTAGGGGCATGGGCATAGCAGCGCTGGGCGACGGTATGTGAGAAGCCCCGTGCCGGTTGGTTTTAGGTTCCGATTCCCAGGTGTGCTCCGCCTGCCACATCGAGGGAAACGCCTGTGATGTAGCGGTTGTCGGGATCGGCGAGGAAGAGGATGGCGCGGGCGACTTCGTCGGGTTCGGCGAAGCGGCGCATCGGCAGTTGTGCGGCCCGCTTCGCCCGGTTGGCAGCCGCGTCCGGTCCGGAGTCTTTCGCGAATTGTGCCCACATGGGTGTGTTCACCGGGCCTGGTGCGATGGCGTTAACGGAGATGCCCTTGGGCCCGAGCAGCTCGGCGAATGACCACATGATGTGAAGTACCGCTAGCTTGCTCGCGTTGTACGGCAGGTAGTTGAGGCGTGCTTCCTTGGCCGCAACGGAGGACAGGACCACGATGGCGCCGGCGGTGCCGGACTCGAGCATCGATTTGGCTGTTTCCCGCACCATCGTGAAGGTCGCGGAGGCGTTGATCCTCAGAATGGAGTCGAACTCTTCGGTTGTTGTCTCCATAATGCCGGGGGTGGGGCCGAGCACTCCCGCTGCGTGGATCAGGACATCAATGCGGCCGTGTTTGGATGCGATGTCCTGGATTGCGGCTGCGCATTGCTGTTCCGAGGTGATGTCGAGGGGGTAGAACGCCTCCAAGGGCTGGTCCTCTTTGGGGGAACGGTCAGCGCCAATGACGATGGCGCCTGCAGCTTTGAGTGCGCTGACAGCGGCGTCCCCGATTCCGCCGCTGGATCCGGTTACCAGAACCACCTGGTCTTTGAGGCTCATTTGATATCGCTTCCATGAATGTGGGTGCACCGCGGTCCCCCCGCGGCTGGAGTGTGAGGTGATCGTTTCATGTTCATTTCCTTAGTTGAGATTGCTCGGTTCGGCCGGTCGCCATGTGGTCAGGTTTGATGATGCTACGGGGCGAGCTCGTCCTTAGCTCGGGAGGCTACCGCTGCCAGGAGGGCATCGGCGATTTCGGTGGCGCGGAGTGCCTGGGCGAATGTGACTGCAGGGGTTTCACCCGAGCAGAACCTCAGAGCCGACTCGGCCTGGCGAAGGAAGAGGTCCGAGGGATCGAAGGTCTTCTCGTACTGGCTGCCGTCCCGTTCCCACGCGTGGAGGGAATCGTTGGACCACAGCATCCGGCCGGTGCTTGCCAGGACATCGACGGTGAGGCTCCAGTCCCCTTGGTTGAGACCTTGAGACTCCTGCCAGGGAGACCAGTAGCTCTGAAGGTTAAACACCGTGCCCTCAGGAAATTCGAGGGTGGCGACGACGTGCTCGGGCACCGGCGAGCCGTACAGGCTGCTGCTGGCGCTGGTGGCCAGTACTTTCGGGTCGCCGTCGAACCAGGAGGAGACTAGTTCGATGGCGTGAATGCCGTTGATGACGGCGACGCCGCCCTCTTTCGGGTCGGCGCGCCACGAGTCGACCTTCTGTTTATGGGCCACGGAGCGGACGGACACGGCGACCACGGCGTGGCCCCTTACCCATTGAGAGACAAGGGGTGCGGCGGGATGCTGGTGGAGCGTGTACCCGACCATGAGGCGCTCGTTGACGCCGGATGAAGCGGCCAGGACGGCCGCGCCTTCGGTATCTGCGGCTACCGGCTTTTCGGTCAGCACACGGAATCCCCTGTTGAGAAGGTCTGCACAAACGTCCGGTTGCATCGTGGTTGGGAGGGCAACGACGACTAGGTCCAGGTGCTCGGGGCGGAGTGCCTCTGTGCTGGGTAGCAGCACTGCGCCCAGTTCCTGGGCGAGTGGGTAGGCGCGGTCATCCTTGTCAACAAGGAAGACGACGTTGGCACCGGCTGCGGCGAATGCTCGTGTGTGTCGTGATCCCGCCCAGCCGGCTGCTCCTACGACGGCGACGCGGGGAGCATGTTCCGTTACGGTCATGATTTGACGCCTCCCGAGGTCAGGCCGGCGATGAACCAGCGTTGGAAGGCGGCGAAGATGCCCAGGACGGGTACGAAGGCGACGATGACGAAGGCGCCGAAGGCGGCCCAGAAGTTGCCGTAGCCGGTGGAGATGTAGCGGACGATGCCGTTTTGCACGGTCTTCATGTCCTCGGTTGTTGCCAGGACGGTCCCGACGAGGAAGTCGTTCCAGACGAATACGAAGATGAAGATCGCAACGGCTGCTATGCCGGGACGGATCAGGGGCAGGACGATCCTCAGGAGGATTTGGCGTCGGTTGCAGCCATCGATCGCTGCTGCTTCTTCGATCTCAACGGGGATGTTTTCGATGAAGTTGCGCAGGAACAGGATCGTTTGTCCGCAGATGATGCCCGTGTAGACCACGATCAGCAGAGGGTAGGTGTTGATGAGCGCGGTTTTTACGAACATGGAGTAGAGCGCAATGAAAACGACGACGCCTGGGACCATGGACAGCACGAGGATTGAGGTCATGAGGCTTTCCATGCGTCGGCCCCGGTAGCGGGTCGCGACGTACGCTGCGGGGACGCAGACGGCCAGGGCAAGGATGATCGAACCGATGGCGTAGATCAGCGAGTTCAGGAAAAAGCGGATGTTGGTGGAGGTGAACAGTCCGCCGTAGCTGTCGAACGAGAACGGATTCGGTATCCACACAGGTGGGAAAGCGACCGTGTTCGCATCGGTTTTCAGGGACGTCGATAAAATCCACAGGATGGGTGGCAGCACCAGGGCGGCGGTGACTGCGACGACTGCCCAGATGGGTAGCCGCCGCAGAATATGCCCGGGTCGGCGGCGTGCCGGAATGGTGGCAGTCACAGGGTTTCCTTCCGTCGGAAGCGGATCGCTACCAGGGTCAAGGCGATGTTGATAGCGAAGAGCAAAATAGCTGCGGCGGAGGCGCCGGAGAGGTCGAAGTCCTGGAACGTCTTGTTGAATACCCGCATGGAGAGCGTTTCCGTTCCGCCCAGCGGGCCGCCGCGGGTGGTGACCAGGATGATGGTCACCATCTGCACATACAGCATCAGGAGGACGACGACGACGGAAACGATGGTGTTCCGAAGAAAGGGAAGTGTGATGTTCACGAATCCCTGCCAAACGTTTCCGCCATCCACCCGCAGGCTCTCGTAAAGTTCGGTTGGCACAGTCTGAAGCGCCCCGAGGAAGAGGACCATCGCCTGGGGATAGGACCACCACGCGGTGATAAGCGTTAGCGCCAGCAGTGCAGAACCCGGCGTGGAGAACGCATCGGCGGGGCCGAAGCCAAGGGCTTTTGTGATGGCTGTCCCGGGGCCGTAGGTGGGGTTGAGGAACCACAGCCAGAGGGTGCCAACTGTGGCTTGTGACATCAGCCACGGAAGCAGGAACAGACTCCGAACCGTCCGCTTGAAGCGGATGATTTTATTCAGGACCACCGCTGAGACAAAGCCGAGTGGCAATGCAATAGCCAGTGCGCCGAGTGAGAAGACAAGGGTGGTGCCGATCTGTTTGGGAAGGTCCTTGTCGGTGAAAAGTTTGGTGAACGACTTTAGTCCCGAGAAGTCCTTGATTTGGTAGTACGTGGTTTCGTGGAGCGCCGTCCAGGCTGTGAAGAGCAGGGGCCCGACGAAGACGAAAAGGAAAACTGCAACGACCGGGATGACGTAGAGCCAGACCGCGCGGTCCTTCCGCGCAGGCCGTACACGGGGATCGGTACTCCGTGCTGCGCGTCGTTCTTGTGTCACTGACATGGGATTCGCTTTCCTGGGACCAGGTTTACGTGATTAGTCCTGTCCGGGCGGGGGCTCATTTGTTGGCCGCGTCCTGGGCAGACTTCATGAAATCGTCGGCCGACGAGTTGTTCAGGTACAGCTGCTGTCCGGCGTTGGCGAGGCCACCGGCAATCGCGATCCAGTTGTCGGGGTAGATGTGTGGCTCGCTGTGATCTTTGACGAAGTTACTGACGTCCAGCACGGTCTTGGCCGCAGGAGTGGTGAAGTAAGGCTCCTGGAACGTCGACGAGCGGGTGGGTACGTCACCCCCGGTTGCCATGAGCGCCCCGGCTTTCGGGCTGGTCATGTATTGGATGAACTTCCAGGCCGCCTTGGCATGCTTGCTTCCGGCACCGATGCCAAGGGTCCAGCCGAACGTCGATCCCGTATCCGAGCCGTTTGACGTTTTGGGCAGGGTGGCCGACTTGATGTCCGGGTTGGCCTTCTGCAGGGTCAAGAGGCGTTCCGTTCCGAGGGCAGACATGGCAACAGTGCCGTTTTGGAGGCCGTCAGCAACCGTCGAGTACTGGTCCCCCACAACGCTCGGTGGCATGCCTCCGGCATTTTTGAGCTTCACGAGGAAATCCGCGAATTCTTTACCCTTTTCAGTGTTAAAGCTGGCTTTGCCGTCCTGATTGGAGATGGCCTGCCCCACCTCGCTCATGAAGCAATCGAAGAAGGTCGAGATGATCGCCGAGTTGTCGACCCCGGAGAACCCCGTCCCGAACCCGGTAAATCCCGCCTTCGCTGCCTTCCCAGCAACCTCGGCGACCTGGTCCCAGGTGGTGGGTACGGCAGCTCCGATCTGCTTGAGGATCTTGTCGTTGTAATAGAGCGTGCATGTGCGGTAGTCGTATGGGACGGCTACTTGCTTTCCGTCCTTGTCCGCCAGCTTGTCCACCGGGCGCAACCAGTCAGTGATCTGCTTGGCCTCCTCAGGAAGCGGCTGATAAACCTGCGCGGCAGCAATTTGGGGGACAACCGGGGCGAACATCTTCACGACATCCGGCGTCTGTCCCGCTGCTGCTGCCTGCGGGAGCCTGCTGATCATGTCCCCGAAGGACACGGTCGACAGCTGGACTGTGATGTTGGGATTTTCCTTGTGGAAGTTCTCGAGGTTTTGCTTCAGCGCCGCAGCCCTCGGGTTGTTCTGGCTGGGGTCCATAAAGTCCCAGTACGTCAACGTGACGGGACCGTCGTCGTTGTTGTTGCCGGAGTCGCCCGAACTGCCGGAGCAGCCGGTGAGCAGTGCCGCGGCAAGGGCAACAGCGGTCAAAGTACTTGCAGCTTTGATCATTTCGTCTCTCCTTTGAGATCGGTTGCATTTTCATCAGCGCGACTGAGATCGGTTGCTGAGATCGGTTGCACTAAACATAGGGTCGGGATCAGGGTCTGTCAAGGATTATTTAGCTCAGGTTTTGGAGTCCTTGGTTCCGGTCGCTGGCGAGGGGTCTATCGTTTTTGAGTTGCCGGCATCAGGGATCGCCGAAGTCCTTGTTGCTTTCAACGACGAGCTGTTTCAGCCGGGAGTGCATCTTCAAGCACGCGCGGTCTGTTGATCATCAGGGCTCCCACGGTAAGCACGAGGAGCCAGGCTCCGAGCATGCCGAACGAGGGTAGCCAGTGGTCCCCTGGCTGATGCAGGAGACCAAAAAGGAATGGGCCGAGGCTTGCGAGGGTGTAGCCGACTCCCTGGGCGAACCCGGACAGTACCCCCGACCCGGTTTGTGTTCGTGCTCGCTTATTGATCATGGTAAACGCGAAGGAGTATGCGCCCTGACCAAGCCCGGCGATGGCTACCCACACTGCGGCAGAAGTTATCGGAGCAAAGATGATGCCTCCATAGCCGACCGAGAACGTGACGACGAACAGGATTGCGATAGGTAGCGGGCGAGGCATCCTTACCACAGCAAAAGGCACAACAAGGCCGACCGGCAGGCCGAGGATGGAATAGAGCGCCAACATAAACCCGGCGGTTCCCGGACTCATCCCTCTGTCTATAAGAACAACCGGAAGCCATGTAAGGGCAGCAAACGTGTTGCCCGAGCAACCCGCGAAGATTAGTGCCGTACCCCAGCCAATCGATGATCTCCAGGGCTTGATCACGCTGGTGCGGGGCGGCGGTACTTCGCTGGTTGGCGGTTTCCTGACGCGGGCAGCCGTACGCCTGCCCGCAAGGACCGTCAGCCAGGGTACCGTTGCGGCGGCGCTGATTACCGCCCAGATACCCATGGAGAACCGCCAGCCATACATACCCGCCAAGGGTATGGCGGCTTGGGCGGCCACGGCGGTGCTGACGGCGAGGAGTGTCACGTGGAGGGCCGGGAGGATCCCGATTTTATCGGGGAAATACTTCATCAGCAGCGGCGGAATCACCACGTTTACCACCCCGATCCCCAGCATGGCGACACAGGTGAACACCAAAAAGGCGAGGGTAGTCGACCCCAGTGCGCGTCCGATCTGGCCGAGTGTTGTCAGCAGGATTGACACCAGCAGCAGGTGTTCGGGCTGGGTACGGCGGATCAGAGGGACAGCCAGGAAGCCCATCGCTGCGAAGCCGGCGGTCGGCAGCATACCAAGGATCCCGGTCGTCACGGCGTCGAGGGGTAGGTCACCGCTTATTGGACCAAGGAGTGGGGATACTGCCGAAACCGCCTGTCTGGCGCTGAACGCGACCAGCAGGATGCCAACGAGAGGGGTGAGCCGGCCGCGCAGCGGTTGTCGTCCCGCTCCCCCGATTTTCGGGTTGCTCTGGCGGAGGCGGTTTGGAGCTATTTTGTGCCTCCCTATGCTCAGCGGCTTGCGGAGGCCGTGGTTTCAACAGTTCTCGGTGCAAGCCCCAACCCGAAGGATGGGCGAGCTTGGTTGTTCAGCTTCCGTTCACTGCGTGGCTGGCCCATTCCCGACCGGCTTGTTCCTCCGTCGGGAGCCCGGATGCGGCGAGGATCCGGTCGAGCAGGCGTTGGGTGTGAACGGCTTCACGGCCTGAGGTCAGTGGCTGTTGCCTGTCAGCGACGCGGTCCAGGAAATGGTGAACGGCGGCGGAAAATCCGAGAGTGTCCGTCGCGGTGGCCCAGCCATACGCCTCGGCGCTGAGTTCCCGGGATGTGGTGACGCCCTTGACTGTGGTCGAGACTGTTTCGGGCGCCCTGACCTCTACTGTCTTTCCGTCACCATAGGCATCCAACTTCTCGTTCCACGCTCCTGCTGTGCGGGCGGCCATCAGGACGCCCGTGTTCCCGGTGCTGAAGCGGATGGTTGCTGCGACGCCGTCTTCTTCCCAGGGGTCGTCACCGGCGGCGTGGGCGGCGACGTGCTCGGGTTCGCCGCCGCAGTACCAGCGGAGAAGATCGACCATATGGATGGCATTTTCGAATGTTGCACGGTATTCGGAGCCCGGGCGGTTTTTCTGGGCGACGCAGAAGGTGGCGCCTTTGGTACCGAAAACTTCCCGGCCGGCAGTGTAGACCGGAGCGTAGCGGCGGTTGAAGTCGACCATCAGGATGCGGCCGCGCTCGTCGGCGAGATCTGCCAGACGTTCTGCCTCATCGGTTGCCGGAGCCAACGGTTTTTCGCAGAACACGTCGACATCACGGCTCAGGCATAGCTGGACGGCGTGGGCGTGCTCGGAACGTGGCGTCAGCACGAAGACTGCATCCAGCTCCTGGGAATCCAGCATGTCCTCCACCGTTTTGTAGGCTGCGTTGAAGCCCCAGCGCCTGACCAGGCTGCTTGGGTCCTCACGCCGTGACACCAAGGCGGCCAATTCGACGTCGGCACGTTGGACGAGGGTGGGCAATTGGGCAATGGTGGCGATATTGCCCGCGCCGATAACTCCGACGCGTAGACGGTTGGTGTTCATCAGGCGTTCCTTACTTCAGTCAGGTCAGAGAGCATGGCGCGAAGGACGGCGGCGGATTCCCGGAATCCGTCCTCGGGCGCGGGGAGGTCTTGAGGATGCCAGCGGTACTCGAGCTCGATGCTCAGCACGTCGTCGTAGCCGTGCTGCAGCAACGCGGCGAGGATGTCGGACCATGGAACGACGCCGCCTCCGACGACGCGCGACCTGACGGCCCGTTCGGACGCGTTGACCCGGGCCGTTTCCGTGGCGCGGAAAGCCGCGTTTGGGTTCGTGAAGACGAGGTCCTTCACGTGCACGTGACCGATCAGGTCCCCTTGAACAGCAAAGGCCTGTTCGAACGATTCGTCGTGCGTGAAGGTCAGGTTCGCCTGGTCATAGAGAACGCGGACCGCCGGATGGTCAATTTCCCGGACCAGGGCAGCGGTGGCCGCCGCGGTCTGGGTCATGGTGCCGAAGTGGTTTTCCACGCAGAGGCGAACGCCCGCCTGGCCAGCTTCGGGCGCCAGTGTCTCCAATGCTTCACGCAGTTTTGCCCAACGCGCCGCGTGGTCGTTGTCCCCAGGGTGCCAGGAACCGGCATAGACACGGACCCGGTCAGCGCCGAGCAGGTGTGCGGTTTCTATGGCGCCGCGAAATTCATCAACTGCTGTGCGCCATTCCGCGTCGTACAGTGAGTTGATGGCGGTCGTGTAAGGCGTCAGACCTACGATGGGTATCCCTGCGGTATCGGCCGCCTTCATTGCCTCCACCGCAGCACGCCGGTCACCTAATGGCAACCCTGATTTGTAGTCATCCTGGTAGATGACTTCGGCTGCATCGAGCCCTGCGGCTCGGAAGAGATCAAGTGCTTGGGGAACCGTGTGGTCCGGGGTGCCTAGTGTGTGACCGGCTAGCCGCATTTGTTTATGTCCTTTCTGGAAGTGTTTGGAGGTGTTGCCCAGTCCGTGGGACCGACCAGCGGGGGCGGGGCTGCGACGCGGGATCGGTCCACGATTTCCATCAGCAATCCCCATGGGGTGATGAAGTAGGTCCAGCGGTTGCCGGCTACTCGGGGGCTGTCGCCGGCAACTTCTTTGCGTTCTCCGAGCACCCGTACTCCAGGTGTTGCCTGCAGCACTGCGATCGCTTCGTCGACGTCGTCCACGACGAAGCACAGGTGGTGGCCGCCGGCGTCGCAGTGCCGCGGCGGGGTATCACGCCGCTGAGTGCTGCTCCATTCGAAAAGCTCAATGTTGAGGTTTGGTGGCAGGCGCAGCATGGCGAGCGTGAGCTTGGCATCTGCCGGGACGTCGAAGTTTGTGGGCATGAATTCTTCATCGGGCCCGCGTTCGGAGCGGTAGAGCTCTTCGGCTCCGAGGACTTCGACGAAGAACCGGATGCCTTCGTCAAGGTTTGGAACCGTCAGGCCGACGTGGTCTGTGTGCTGAAGGCCCGGCAGGCGCCGGAGCGTTGACTCCTGCGCCCTGGTCATTTGCGTGGTCCAGAGGTGGAGCGGCGGACCAGAAGCTCAGGTTCGAGGACGATGTGGTCCACGGAGCCATCCGCGTTCTGCTTTTCAGCCAGTTCAATGGCGATGTGTCCCATGTCGGCGATCGGCTGGCGAACCGTCGTCAAAGGAGGGTTGAACCGGGCGCCGAGAGCGAGACCGTCGAACCCGATAACCGACACGTCTTCCGGTACCCGTACTCCACGTTGGCCGAGCGCCGAAATGACCGCAAAGGCCACCATGTCATTGGCGGCGATGATTGCCGTTGGAGGATTGTCCATCTCCAGGTAATGTTCTGCCCCGCGCGTGCCCGCATCCAGATCCGACCCGCTGTCCAGCACGACAGGTGCGTTGCCGCTCTCGGCGGACAGCTCCAAATAGGCGTCCATCCGGTCCTGGGCGGTGTGCGTCCCGGCAATGCCGGATACGTAGCCAATCGAGGTGTGCCCTAACGCGTGCAGGTGGTCCAGTGCGAGCCTGATTCCCTGGCGACTGTCGACGGTGACTGTGGGAACGGAGTCGTCACCTTCCACGCGGTCGATCACCACGACTTTATGGCCGAAGTCGAAGCGTTTCATGGCCTCGGTATCGACCTTTGTCGATGGAGCCACAATTCCGAAGGGGGCGTACATGGCCTGCATGGCGGTGAAGTATCCATCGGTCTTGGCAGGGTCACCATTGGTGACGCAGAGCAGCAGCTGGTAGCCGCGCTCGTCCGCCGCCTGCGTCATCGTCTTGGCAAGTTCAGCGAAGAACGGGTTGGTGATGTCAGGGACGATCAGCGGGATGAACGTGCTGGTTTTCCGGCGAAGCGCCTGGGCGAGTGGACTCATCGTGTAGCCGAGTCCCTCGGCGACCCGAAGGATGTGCTCGCGTGTTTCGCTCTTCACCGCCTCGGGGCGTGAGAAAGCCCGGGAGACCGTTGACCTATGGACACCAGCAGCTTTTGCAACGACGTCGATACTCAAGTCAGACATGTTCTCTTCCTCCGTGCTGGTTGTCATAGGCCTGCCAAATGGGGCGCATGACGTCTTCGAGCTGGGCCAACGTAGTCAGGCCCAGGAATCCATCATCCAGCGTCCGGGCGACGCTCCGCACGAACGGAGCATAAAGTGGGTCGCTGTCCACATTGATCTTGTCGACCTCCGTGGTGCCGTCCAGTGCCGTGAACGTAGCTGTGCCGTCCGAATCAACGGATGCGAATCCTGCCTCACCGACCGAGGTAAAGCTGCAGTAGCGCTTAAGCGGCGAACCAGGGAATGCGTAGCCAACCTCAACGATGGCTTCGCGTCCCTCTGGCGTCGTGATGATCAGGCTGGCATGATCCTCCACAGCCTGGTTGTGAAGAGCCGATGAGAGCCGGGAGTCCACACGCGCCACGGTCTCACCCGTGCCCCTAAGGAACAGATCGAGAAAATGTGGGCCCAGATTGGCCAGGCAACCCCCGCCAGCCTTGACAGGATCGAGCATCCAGGGATTGGCATTGTCGAGATACCGGGCTGGCGGGCCGGCAATGAACGAGGTTCGCTGGTACGTGGGCCGGCCTGCCTTGGCAAGCCATTGCTCTGTGGGTCCACCGCGCTGGACCAAGGGGACGGTGGCAGGCACGCCGGCTGCCTCGGCGGCTTGACGCACGGCGGAAAGCTCGTCAAGGGAAGTGCCCAACGGCTTCTCCACAACGAACGGAATACCGCGCTCGATCAACGCAAGACACTTTTCGGCCATACCGTCATGGGGGCCGAAGACATATGCGAGGCCGACGTCGGGGAGATCAACCAGCTTCCGCCAGTCGGCTTCAACCGGCGCCCCCCATCCTTCCGCCAGGTCCTGCACCTGGACGCGGGATACGTCGTCGTCACCGACTCCGATCACCTCGTGCTCTTCGGCAATGGCCGGCGCGCAAAGCGGAACATGCCAATGGGAAGCACCCAGAATGATTGTGCGTACGTGAGTCAACCGCAATACCCCCTTGTATGAGATCGGTTGCTGAGATCGGTTGCAATAACACTATGGATAGTGGGAAAGTTTGTCAACGACACTTCAACATTGCCCGGGCAATAGGAAACATCAACACGCCGGGGCGCAAGAAAGGCAAGCATGTACAAGAAACTTCGCACCCTGCAGACCATCGACGAATCCGGCGCCGTCCTGATCGTCCGCCTCCAGAACGCTGAGGTGGCAGAACGCGTGGCAGAAGCCGCCATCACCGGAGGCTTCCGAGCCCTTGAAATCACCCTCTCGATCCCAGGGGCGGTCGATGTGATCCGCAGGCTCGCCGCCAAGCACGGGCCCAACGGAGTAGCCATCGGCGCCGGAACGGTACTGGACGAGCACTCGGCCTACGAGTGCATCCGCGCCGGCGCTGAATTCCTGGTCAGCCCTCAACTGAACCCGGCAATGATCCGGACAGCGAACCGTTACCAGATACCCACCGTCAGCGGCGCCTACACGCCAACTGAGCTGGTCAACTCCGCCGAGGCGGGTGCCGACATCCTCAAGCTTTTCCCCACGGAAGCCGGAGGCATCCCCTACGTGAAATCCGTCCTCGCCCCACTCGCCCATCTGCCGATCATGCCGGCAGGCGGCGTGACCCTTGAGAACGTAGGCGAATGGTTTGCCGCCGGCGTCGCAGGTGTCGGCGTCGGCAGCTACGTGACTAAAGCATGGCAGCCGGATGGCGACTTCAACCGCGTCACCAAAGCCGCCAAGGAGTTCCTGTCAGCGGTGGCAGAGGCCCGCCGATGACCGCCCCCAGCGTCTTCATCGTCATTGGCCCGGCCGGCTCAGGTAAAACGACAGTTGCCCAGAAAACGGCAAGAGAGAACGGTGCCGCTTACCTGGACAAGGACAGGGTATGCGGACGATTTGTCGAGTTCGCCCTGAAAGCAACAGGACACGACCCCACCGACCGGGAATCCAACGACTACTACCGCGACAACCTGCTGCCCCTCGAATACGACACTCTCATGGACGTGACTGGAGCGAACCTGCGCCTCGGCCGGTCGGTAGTGATCGATGCCCCATTCGGCGCCTACTTTCAGGCACCCGACTTCCTGACCCGCGCAGCAGAGAAATTTCACTGGCCACCTTCCCAGACCACAGTCGTGCGGGTAAGGGTTCCCCAGGAACTTCTGCGGGAACGGCTTACCCGCCGCGGCCTGGAACGAGACCAATGGAAACTCTCGCACTGGGACGAATACTGGTGCACCTACGGAAGCCTCGAATGCGCGTGGTCCGGGGTGGAGTACCTGGACTTCAACAACGAAACACCGCTCCCGGCAGATGCGTGACTGCCGAACCTGGCCATCTTTCACTTTCACCCGAGGTCCAAGAGCAGCCCTTCTCAGGTCTGATGCCCTACTTTCTGTTCGGGAGGCCTGCTTCCAGAGCATAGATAGCGTCGCCGCCTGCTAGACGCCGGCGCGGCCCAGATTCGGAACGACCCCTTCAACAAGACGTTGACAACCGACTTTCATCACTCGTAAGGTTATTGCAACCGATCTCAGCAACCGATCTCATTGGTCGTGCTGATGAGTTAGAGAGCCGCAGTAAAGCAAATTTCGGGCAAGCATTAAGCGCCCTCACCCCATTACCCCTCCGCAGCAAATGTGAAAATATGGAGAGTTCAATGAAGACCTCAAAAGAAGCCGTCGGCAGGCCGGACCCTTCGGAGTATCCCGAAGTGTCCAAGCGTCCTCGCCGCAACGTGAATATGGTGGCAGGAACGATTGGCCACTTCGTGGAGTGGTACGACTGGTACATTTACGGCCTGCTCGCGGCTGTGTTCTCGGGACAGATTTTTCCAGGCGATTCCCCGTTCGCATCCCTAGTCGCAGCACTGCTCACCTACGCAGTAGGTTTTGTTGTGCGCCCGCTCAGCGGAGTCATCGTCTCCCCACTGGCCGACCGTTTCGGCCGGCGGCGCATCCTGACGCTGTCCATCTCCGGAATGGCGGTCGGCGCCCTGATCATCGGCCTCACACCCTCGTTTGCGACCATCGGCTATGCCGCACCGATTCTTTTCCTGGTGGCACGCATCCTCCAGGGAATCTCGGCCGGCAGTGAGGCGCAGAGCGCTATCGCATTCATGGTCGAACACGCCCCCGCGAACCGCAGGGGCCTGTTCGGTTCATTTTCCAATACGGCGAGCGGCCTGGCGACTCTCGCAGCTACCGGCGCCGCAGCAATGGTGACATCAGCCTTTGCCCCAGCGGACCTGGCCGCCTGGGGTTGGCGCGTCCCGTTCATCGCGGGCGGCATCCTCGGCGTCGTTGGCCTGATCTTGAGGGCACGGGCAGAAGAGACCCCCGAGTTTGAGGCAACGGCCCTTGTCGATCAAAAGTCCGCAGCGGCCCGCCTGATGGACCTGCTTCGCGAACATCCCAAGGCGCTGCTGCAGGCGGCTGCACTCTCTGCCCCGGCCGTGGCCTACTACACCTGGGCCACCTTCCTTCCCACCTACGCCAAACTGACCACCGGCCGGGACCTGGCATCCACGCTGACCGGGAATGTTATCGGGTTGGCCTTGCTCGTTGTCATCGTGCCGATCTGCGGTGCGCTGTCCGATCGGCTCGGCCGGCGCAAAATCTTCCCCATCGTCGGTGCCATCGGCATGATCGTTCTCTTCTACCCTCTCCTGCTTCTGCTCAACCAGCCCGGCTTTGGTGTCTACGTTCTGGTATCAGCCTCGGGATGGGTAGTTCTCGGTATCTGGCAGGCCGTCTACCCGACCATTGAGGCCGAGCTGTTTCCGGCGTCGGTACGTGTATCCGGGATCGGATTTGCACACCAGATCGTCATCGCCGTCTTCGGCGGTACAGCGCCACTGATCGCCGCTGCGTTCGTTGGCGCCGGACAGCCCATGCTTGTCGCGGTCTACATGATTGTCGTCGTCGCCCTGTGCCTCGTCGTTTACTTCACCTTGCCCGAGACCGGCAGCCGTACCGGCCGTGCCACAGTGGCGCTTGCTGACGCTGAGGTACTTGAAGGCGAGCACCTGCTGGTGGCTCCTTCGCATGCCACCGACGAGGCTAGGCGTTCCTAGTAGGCACGCTGGTACCAAGCCGCCGTAGCGGCTCGACCAAGCAAAAGGGGGCGTGTCCCCCGGGTCTCGTCGAGCCGCCTGGCTCGCGCTTGCGTTCCCTCGGCAGGGACCAAAATTCGTAGCGCGTTTACAAATAGGCGAAGAACAGAAGAGAGGATGCCTTCACGTGAACCAAATGATCATTAACACATTTTCCTATCTATGGTCATCTACGGCGATTGATGCCATAGCTGAATTGGTCGACAGTGGGTACAGAACTTTTGAAGTTCCGATCAGCTCGCCACATTGCTGGCCGGATGAAATAACCGCCCCTGAGCGTTCGGCAACTCGCGCGAGTCTCGTTGAGTACGGCGCAACCATCAGGTCACTGAACGCCGGTGGATATGACATCAACTTGGCCAGCCCGGGCGCCAACATGCGTCGCAAAAGCATCGAGCACATCAAATCGGTGATTGACCTGGCTGCGGCCTGGGATGTCCCCGAAGTCGTGATATCCCCGGGCACAAGACGCCCCATGATTTCACCTTCACTCGAAAAGACCTACGGGTGGATGTACGAGAGTCTGGAGAATCTGATTCCGCTGGCCAAGCAGGCCGGCACACGACTGCTCTTTGAAAACACTCCCTACTGCTTCACGCCTACCATCCAGGATCTGGCAGGCGTTGTAAGCACTATCAACGACGATGCAGTGAAGATTGTGTACGACGTCGCCAACGCTGCCTACATAGGAGAAGACCCCGTAAACGGCTTGCTCTCCTACCACGAAGCAATTGGACTTGTGCATATTTCTGATACGGGCACCGAAACCTGGGGCCATGATCCAATCGGCACCGGAGTGATCGACTGGAATGGATTGGGCACAGCCGTAAGGGAAACCTGCGGCGTCAATAACGTAGTCCTTGAAATCATTCGCGAAGAGAACCCCGTGCAGGAATTCGATAAGGCAATGCAGGATCTTAAGAATCAAGGCTGGGATCTGGGGTCTTAGCCCCTGGGTCGAGGTTGCGACGGGCTAGTCGATGTGTGTCTAAAGATAATGAAATCAGTTTCCACTGCCACTTTTATGGTGTAGACGGATGGCTCTACAGCCCGTGGGCCCTCTTCAGTTAAGAATGACTTCATATGAAACCCAGGTAAAAGGAAATGTGTGCAATGAGAGCTTTGGTAAGTGGCGGAAGCACCGGCATAGGCGCGTCTACCTGCGTGAGAATCGCGGAGGCCGCTCTGGCCCGGGGTGTGCACCCGATGATTGCCGTATGTGGACACGAATCGAACAGCAGCCAAGAGCAGGTTGTTCGTTCAATCCAGTCCATGGGTGGTACCGCCATCGCACTGGCAGGTGATCTCGGGGATCCCGATGTGCCAAGCCAGCTGGTCGGAGCTGCTGTAGCAGAATTCGGTGGCCTGGACGCATTGGTAGCAAACGCCGGAATCGCTAACCCCGGAGCCATATGCGACCTGTCCATTGAGGACTGGGACGGAATGTTCTCCGTCAACCTCCGCGGCGCGTGGCTTCTTGCCAAAGCGAGTTACCCGCACTTGAAGGACAGCAATGGCGCCGCCTGTTTCACCTCCTCCATGTCCGGCCAACAACCCCATGCTGGATCAGGTGCTTACAGCCCCAGCAAGGCTGCGTTGACGATGTTGGCGCAGACACTCGCGTTGGAATGGGCCCCTGACAGAATCCGTGTGAATGTGGTCTCCCCCGGCATGACTCACACCCGGATGACGGAAAAAATGTATGAAGATCCCCAAATCAAGAAGGCAAGGGAAGATATTATCCCGCTGGGAAGAATTGGCGATCCCATGGACATTGCGAACGTGATCGAATTTCTTGTGAGTCCGCTATCTGGTTATGTCACCGGCCAAGACATTTGTGTCGACGGTGGCTTCTCCAAATCTATCCTCAGCCATATTCCTGGACGACCCAGTTCCAAATCCTGAAGCCGAACTGTGCCGGCGCCCCCGAAAGTGGCCTAGGGCGTGTCTCCTAAAGCGGCTAGCCAGATGCTGACTGCTCGGAGAACCGCTCCTCCGCGATACGTGAGTGCGAGTTTGTCGTAGCGAGTGGCCAAGCCCTGCCATTGCTTGAAGGTATTACTGCCTGGGTCGAAGAAGTTATGGTGGCCGGGCAGGTGCGACGACAGGGGGTGGGGCAGGCCTTGATGACTGAGGCCGAGTTGTGGGGGCCGGAGCAAGGCGCTGCCTATGTCTCTCTAGCGAGCCGGCGGGCAGGCGGGTTCTACCGTGCGCTGGCTTATGGGGACGCCGCGACCTTCTTCAAGAAGCCCCTTTGATTCCGGCATCATCGAATAGTCGGCACAACTCGGTCATTGATAGACCCTGACACTCGTGTGGCCGAGGCGTGAGTACTTCACCGAAGTTCCTCGTATCTTCCGGTCAGGACCGGGTCTCGGCAGTTAGCGCCGAGACCGCATTGAGCTGTTCTTGGGTGAGCTCGACATCTGCTGCGGCGGCGTTGGCGCGGAGCTCGTCGGCGGTCTCGGCTCCAACGATCACCGATGCCACGGCCGGGCGGGACAACAGCCAGGCCAGCGAGACCTGCTGCATCCCCAGTCCCCACCCGCGGGCCAGTTGGTCGAGTTGGCGGGCGACGGCGATCTCGGCGTCGGTGTATCCGGGCCCGCCGTAGCGCTTGCCTCCCGCGATCGGCCGGTCCAGGACCGACAAGTCGGCGAGGAGACCGCCGTGCAGCGACGCATAGGGAATGATCGACAGACCGAACCGCACGCACGCGGCGGCGAGCTCCTTTTCGGCGCTGCGGTCCAGGAGGCTGTACATCACCTGCGCAGCCACGGGGGCGGAGACCAGCCGGCGGTCATCGGCGATCCACAGGGCCTCGGTCATCTGCCAGGCCGGGTGGTTGGACAAAGCGACATACCGCAGCTTCCCCTGCCGGATCAGATCGTCGTAGACGGCAAGGGTCTGCTCCAGGGGCGTGTTCGGATCAGGGAAATGCGCGTAATAGAGGTCGATGCGGTCAGTGCGCAGCCGGCGCAGGCTTTGCTCGACCTGCTGGATGATGTACCGGCGCGAGAGACCGGCATCCGGATCGAACCTCCGCTCCCCCGACTTGGTCGCCAGCACCACCTCATCCCGCCGGCCGGCCAGGGAGCGGCCGAGGATCTCCTCGGCGGACGCCCGCTCTGCCGCCGGCGGAGCGCCGGGCCGGTCGAACGTCGAGGTCGAGCCGTAGACATCAGCGGTGTCAAAGAAGTTGATGCCCAGATCCAGAGCCGCTCCCACGACGCTATCGGCTTCGTGTGCGCTCGGTGCCACACCGAAAGTCGCCGTGCCCACGCAGATGCGGGACACACGCATGCCGGTCGGTCCGAGAACGGAGTACTTCATCTAAAGGATTCCCATCTGCGAGTCTCGGGACTGGGCTGACGCGTGCGGCGTTCCGTCAGGAGGTCCCGTGCGGCTACGAGCCGTGTCGAACTTAAACCATAACCGACTGGTTATATTTCGGCAATGGTCATGAGAAAGTAGTGACATGCCAGAAGCCGCAGAGACCAGAACACGGGGCCCCTACCGCACAGGCGTCCGCCGACGCGAGCAGCTCATCGGCATCGCGATGGACGTCTTCGGCGAACACGGCTTCGCCGGCGGATCCCTCCGCACGATTGCCGAGCAGGCCGGCGTCAACCACGCCACCCTGATCCAGCATTTCGGCAGCAAGGAAGGCCTGCTCACGGCCGTGCTGGAGGAATGGGACCGACGGACCGTGGAGAACGGCCTCATCGATGTCAGTGGATTGGACTACTTCCGGCGGTTGCCAGAGGTCATGGCCGCCCACCGGGACAACCGCGGCCTGCTCGAACTGTTCACCACTATCGCGGCCGAAGCCTCCAGTCCGGCCCACCCGGGCCACGCGTTCATCACCCAGCGCTACACCTCGAACCTGGCAACCCTCGCCGGGCATTTGCAGGAAGCGGTCGAAGCTGGCGACATTGTTCACCTCTCCCCCGCGCAGATTGAGATTGAAGTGCGGTTATTCACTGCCGTGATGGACGGCATGGGCCTGCAATGGCTCCTCGACCCCGAAACCGACATACACGCCAGCGTCACAACCTATGTCGAACGCGCCATTGCCGCCTGGGGAGGCCGGTGGCGCCCCTCTGTCCGATTCGGAGGGCACAACCAGAGGATCGAAGATTGAGAGGAAGACACTCCCGGCAATCCGCGCCGTCCTTTTTCCGAACGGTCCCTCGCGGCCAGTCCGAGGACTCGGTGCACCGGTCCCGTTGCAGGGGTGGGCCCTCGTTGCGCGGAGCGAACGCTGCGATTTAGCCCTTGCGGCCCATCGCCTCGTATAAGGCCTCCTACGTCGGTGCGGTCGACAGGCTGACTCAGACGAGAAACACCTGGCGAGGTCCTCAATCACATGCAGCAAAGACGTCTCTGGGCCCTTCCCTCACACCTGCGAATGCGGGAAACTCGACCCACCAACGTTATTAATGAGGTGGGTCGTTGCAGTGGCACAAAGATGGTACAAGAATAGGTCAGAACCCGCGTGATTCCGGGGATTATGGTACCCACCTCCTATATCAACTTTGGTGCAACGGAGCTCTTGTGGTCGCTCCAGTGAATGTTAAAAGAGGAGGTGGGTAGCCGATATTGGCTGTTCCCCTGATCACAGGGGGAAACCGCCTATGAGATTCGTTCCTCCAGCGCTGGTGAAACCAGTTCAGCAACGCCACCCCTATTCATTCTCTATTCGACCGGTGAACCGGGAAAGCCAATGAATGGTCACCAAAGATCTTTCATGAGGTGGGTCAATCAGGAGAGCTGTGCACGCTTCGTCGGATGCTCTCCGAGCGCTGGCGGCCGGGCTCTGTCAGGCGGAACATCGAGGCGGACCCACACGCGGTGGGTGGTGCGATACTGAGGTCAGTCGAGAGGAGCTATACGTGGCAACGAGGCAGGTGAAGGGCGAATCGATGCGGGAGCTCACCCTGGCAATTGGCTCAGCGCACGTAGCATTGGCCTCCGACGAACAGGCTGCCGGCTGATGGCGTGGGACAACGGCGAGCAGATGATCCTTGCCGAGTGGCTGTTTGTGGAGACCGTCGACGACATCCGTCGCAGGTGCCAGGATCCGGCGATTCGCACGCGGTACGAGCTACTGGGCATCGCGCCATTGCTGCGCAAGCTCCTGATCGATGACGCGCCGCTGCTCCATACGGTTCGTGCCGCGAGGCGAGAGGTGCCGGTGCATTTCCGCATCCATTCGTGGAACGATCTAGAGGACAGACTTGCGGGCGACGGCTTGACTCGCTATTTCGGGATCGGAGACGAGAGAATCGTCGGCGGCCCGGGCGCGTCGCCGATGACCCTCAAGCAATTTCTCAGGACCGTCGTCGGCATCGGTGAAGGAGCCGAGCTCACGGCACGGGCCGTGATTCGCTACTACGCGCATGTCGAAGGTGGAGTGCATTTCGGAACTGTGAAAGATCCCGGCGAGCAGACGTTGAGCAACATGTCCCCGATGCTCTTGGGGCACGCGACGGGCCAGGTCCAGATCCTCGGCCAACTCGGGCAGATCGTCGCCGATGCGCTGGAGCCATTGCGCCGTTCAATTCTCTCCCAGCCGACGATTCACAAGCTGTGGCATTCCAAAGACGACCGAGGGCTGTTCCTCAACCATTGGACTACGGAGTACCTCGAACGTACGAGCGAGGGGCAGCGCTGACGTGCCTCTAGAGGCACGAAATGGGTCCTCCCCTATCGACTGTGTTCTGCTATGACTCCACCATCGTGAAGCCCGAGGAAGTCACCGAGCTCATCGACTTCCTCCTTGCCCGACCCTGGTTCCTGACCAGTAACGAGGTCCTCCTCCGCCACGCCATCGAGTCCACGCCCGCACGGCGACGTCCGAGCGCAGATGCGATTCATCGAAGCCGAGGCATGGGCGTCGGAGATGAGCACCATCCGCTCCCAAGTTTCGCGCTGCAGCGACCCAACCCGTGACTTCCGAACACGTTCCGAATACGATGCAGGCATGACTCTCGTTGCTGGCCGACCTGCGGCCACTCGGCGGTCCTCGGACTTGAGCAAGCACTCAGCCGAGGTTTTCGCGGAGGCGGAGGACCACCCTGTCACGGTGACTCGCCGTGACGGCGAGTCACTGGTGCTCATGTCTCAGCACGAAGCCGATGCCCGGGCTGAGCTCCTGAACATCGCCGAACTGCTTCTCGCTGCTGCGCTTGAGGACGGCCCCCTGACCGAGCACATGGCCAGCCGGTTCCCATGGATGTACGCGCTAAGAGCCGAGGACCGGGACGAATGTGCTCGGGATCTGATCGACGCTGCGCGGGCATCCTTTGCGACACATCAGCCCTGCCTGGCAATCACCACGCTCACCAGCTGGCGCGAGACAGCCACAGCGATCGCAGCGGGACTGGGAGTGCAAACGGTTGAGCGGATCGACGAGGACGACGAGACTGCCGTCGAGAGTCCCCCGCGCATGTCCAGAAATACACTGGTCGGACGATCGACGACGAGGTCAGAGCACGTGTCGAACTACGACTCAGATGAGACGAAGTAGACGGACATGGGAACATTCACCCCACGAGTGATGCGGTTGCTCTCGGACGAACTGACCGCAATGCCGCTGCGCCAGATCGACGCTCTGTTCGATGATCGGGGCATCGTGCTCGGTCCGCCGCAGCCCCGCGAAAACGACGAGAGCGTTCGACGGGAGCGAATGCGCCGGCACCTCGCGACGCTCGATTTGAGCGGCTCCACCGATGTACAGCGATTGACGGCCGTCTTCAGCGACGTGCTGCAGAAAATTTTCAACGACAGTGCGGCTGGTTGGGGCACCAACGACGGCTTGCGGGACAAGTGGTGCCGGATCCTGCGCGAGGACGGCTTCGAGGTCGACGAAGCCACCGGCGTGGTGCGACTTGGACGGGTCGGAGCACAGCTGACCGAGCACGCGCTCAACGCCCTGCCCGATCCGCAATCCATCCAGGACCACCTCCGCAGGCTCGGCGACAGCGTCGACACGGATCCTCGGCTCGCGGTGAGCACCGCCAAGGCGCTGATCGAGTCAACCGCCAAATGCGTGCTCACCGCCCGCGGGAAGAGTTACACCCGCGCAGCGAAGGTACCTGCCCTCGTCAACGCCGCACAGGAATCACTCGGCCTGGCAGCCAAGTCGGTCAGCGACGAAGACAAAGCGCTCCGCCAAGCCCTGCAGTCCCTCGTCACCCTCACCCAGAGCGTGACCGAACTCAGGAACAACGTCGGCATCGACCACGGAGCCGAGGACGTGCCGCGGTGGGTGCGCCCGCGGCACGCCCGCCTGGTCGTCGGAGCGGCGCAGGTCTGGTGCCAGCTCATGCTGGAGACCCTGGCCGATCCGGATGCACCCTGGCGTCGCTCGGCATCCTGATAACGGGCACCACCGAGCGCAGGAACGCTCGCCTGCGCCAGGGAGTGGATCGACGGGGCGGAAACTCGCCTCAATCTGTATCGGTCGATACGCTCCTGATGCGGACAGAGGACCGAAGGAAGTCACCGACGACATGAAGCAAGCTGACAGTATCGAAGTCGTTAGGTTCCTGGGCCCGATGGACGGCGTCGTTGCGGGCATCATTCAGGCGCTTCAGGTCCTCGAAAGTCACGTCGAACTCGAACCCAGACGCTTTCGCGATGTCGATGCAACGGCCCAGCGTTGCGCCCGCTAGGCGGGTACGTTGTCGCTGCGGAAGCTCCTCAATTCGCTCTTCCAGCGCCCGGACGAGCGTAAGTTCAAGCGCGGCCGCGGCATCGATGATCGCACGCCGGTAAAACCTGCGCGCGTATGCCGCATTCGCGTCACGAATAAGGAGACGCTCCAGGGGCGGCTCCTTACCGTCACGGACAGCGGCGAGGATCAATTTCCACTCAGCAGCGGTGACCGGCTGTATGCGACGCGTGGTGAGTTGAAGACCCAGATCGCCTTCGTGCGGCGGAGCAATGAACTTCAGCCCGGCCCCGACCGTTTCCGCATCGTAGACCCGATGGCCGGGGTCGAGATCCTGTCCCGTGCAAATCTCGACCCACGAGCGTACCTGGTCGAACCAGAATTTGATGATCTCTCCGAGCTGCTGGTCAGGGCCCCTCCATGATCGGGCTGCATCGATTGGAGCCTCGACTGCGGTGATCACTATTCGGCGCAATGCGGTCGCAGGTTGCAACTCCTCAGGAACGTGCGCCGCGTACTCTGTGGTCCACGCGACCAACTCCCCGTTGTGCGATTCGGGGACCTCAGCGCCCTCGATCGCCGGGGGACCGCCAATGGGAGGACGGTCCTTGGGCATCACCACATCAAACTGAACTCTGCCGTATCCTGACGGGTAAGTCTCGCTCAGAGCTGCGCAGCTCACCCAAATGGGAACGGGTAGCTCGTAGATTGCCGCCACGGTCTCGGTGGCATGTGGGTTCACTTCTGCCGCGTTCATCTCGTTCACGACTCCAAACTACTTGGTCCCGTCCTCACGCCAGCGCCCGCGCGACGTCGTAGCCGGCGGACTTTTCAGGTTGTTCGGTGTTTGGACGTACCTGTGCGTGGTCCGCGGATCCGGCTCGTCCCACGCCTTTCACGCCGCTGCTGCGGGCTGTAGTCGTCATGGCCTGTCCAAACGAAGCTTTCCAGGGCTTTACGAACCAGCCGGACGCCTCGGTGGCATCCTGCAATTTGCGCCTAGCGAACATCTCGGCATTTTCACCCCCCGTGAACTTTCGTTCCAGAAAAAAGCGTCATGCCCTGGCATCTGTGGGTGACCCGGTAAAGTCTGTCCCGCGGCACCATATTGAATTTTGTGCAGGATCAAGGTCAGTTCCTCGACGTGTTTGCGAAGCAGATTCAGTACCCGCCACGCTTCAAGCGGGCTCAGCGTTATTGTTGGACCAAAAGCGAGTTCCCGCCCGTACTCGTGGTGGGGTAAACCCAGGTCACTTTCTTCATCGCTTGGACCTCCGCTGATATCGAGTGCTTCGATTTTCCCCTCAAATTCAGCTTTGCCTTCTGGAGTGCGCAAGGAGTCCCGCAGATGGGACATCTTGTTGCGAATCCACTGAACATGCTCAATCTCATCTCGTTTGATGGGAAACCCCAGGTAGCGCTTGTAGAAGTCGTCGCACTGGTCCAATAGCCATGTCTGCTCGGTCAAGAGGTTGCGCAGTCCGGAGCCGTGTCGGCGTAGTAAGTCGTGGGCGGACTCTTCTAAGAAAACCTCGTAAAGGGTGAACGCATCCTTTATGACCGCCGTCGCTAGCTGATACCAGTATTGTTCCCAGAAGATGCCGACCCGGTCCATGAATAGGTTGTAGCCCTCGTCGCCGTAGGAATCCTCCGGGTTCATTTTCCGGTCGGCCTCATCCTCGGCGGCTTCTTCTTCGGCCTTGAACCAAGCTCTCATCGCTGTGGACGTAGCAAGCAAGAAACTCCGCAGTTCCAGTTCATCCATGTGCCACATGGAATACCGCGGAGTCGTCTTACTGTGTTCAAGCCCTGGGATCCGATCCTTGACGTTCATGGTCGAAGATTACATGTCCTCCTCCAGAGGGCTTCAGCTAAATCACTCCCTATAGCTGTGGGCTGTTCTCAGGGGCGCGTGCCTAGTTGGTTCTGATCTCGAAACGCAAGAGCCTCGTCCCGCAGTCCATTCAAGACTTCGGCGTTACGGAAAACGATCTTAGGATCGTAGGTGAAGGTAACTCCCAGCCGGCTCATTCTCTCCATGACCTCGACGTCGGTCAACTGGTCCAGCCACGCCACTATCTGCGGTCTTTGTGGGGACCCGTCGATCGTGCTGATCAAGTCAGCCAGATCTATCCGTACTGACGCCGCCCCGAGACGCAGTTGATAACGATCCACGGCGGTTGTTGTTGACCCCATGGACATCGCTCCACGCTCATCTTCATGACCGAGAGCGATCTCGTAGCGCGTCGGAAGCGCGGGCACGGGCGGTTCCGTACCCGTGATGAGGCGCGGCACCGCCTGCGTGCGGACCCAACGGGAGATCTCATCAAGCTCCTTTATCAGCACCGGCCACCGGTCGGTGCCCGGCCGGTTAATTCCGACGGTCGGGAACAAGGTGACAGGAACCTTGGTGCCGAGCGGGGTCTCCGCGATGATGTCGCCAATGCGCATCGGCTCCTCCGCCAACGGGGAGTAATCGCGCAGCGAGCGAGGCTTCTGGTCATCCCTCATCATGACCGCCAGCCTGACAGCCGTGATCGCCGGCGTCCTGTGCTTCGCATGGTTTGTGTGAAGCACGAGCCGCGCCAACGGGTGGAGGTCCGCCTGTACATGCCGATGGAAGGGCTGCAAGGCTTCAATCCGACGAGCCAGCTCGCCACCGGCGCGTAGCGACGGCGGACCGTTCCGGGCACGCTTTTTCATCCACTCGGCAAATTTCTCATAAGTATCCGATGCCGGCATCTCGACAAGCTTGGCGGCCTTCTCATCGACGGGTGCACCGTCCAGGAATTCAACCTCGGCGAACAACGTGTGCTCGAGTGCTGACCGGAAAGCCACCAAAGCGTCAGCCACGAGCAGCGGCACCTTACGCGGGATCGGGGCCACCCTTTCCACAACCGTTTGACTGATCCGGTCCTTGGACACCTCCGCCAGTTGAAATACACCACTTGGTTGGGTCTGGTAGTCGAAAAGCAGATCTGCGACTTGTCCGATGAGCTCGTCGGCGTGCGAGAGGGTCGCGGCGACCCCGAGATGGCGCTCAGGGAGCCAGGCATACATGTGACCGGTCATGAAGACACTCTAGAAGTGAACCTGGACGGATTACGCACCCGCCGCGGGGATGCCCGAGGCCCAAGATTCACCTTATGTCGCGAGCCGGGCGCTAGCGGTTGATGTCGGATTCGTCGGCGAACGCATCGATCGCCGCGATTTCTTCCTCACTGAAGTCAAGCCGCTCGAGGGCACCCAGGGTGTCTTCCAGCTGCGCGACGCTGGAGGCCCCGACCAGCGCCGAGGTCACGGGCCAGCCCTTCGGCTGCTCGCGCAGGATCCAGGCGATGGCCATCTGTGCCAGGCTCTGGCCGCGGCCTTCGGCGATGGCGTTCAGCCCGCGGACGCGGTCCATCCGTTCCTCCGTCAGCGCCCGCTCGGACAGGAACCGCTCCTTGGCCGCCCGGGAATCGGCAGGCATGCCTTTCAGGTAGCGGTTGGTGAGCAGGCCTTGGGCGAGCGGCGAGAAGGCGATGGAACCGGCCCCCACCTGCTCCAGGGTCTCGTACAGGTTCGGTGAGCCGTCCTCCGTCCAGCGGTTCAGCATGGAATAGCTGGGCTGGTGGATGAGCAGCGGCGTGCCCAGTTCCTTCAGGATCCGGGCGGCCTCCAGGGTCTGCTCCGGACTGTAGGAAGAAATGCCGGCGTAGAGTGCCTTGCCGGAGCGCACGGCGTGGTCCAGCGCGCCCATGGTTTCTTCGAGCGGGGTTTCCGGGTCCGGGCGGTGGCTGTAGAAGATGTCCACGTACTCCAGGCCCATCCGCTGGAGGGACTGGTCGAGGCTGGACAGCAGGTACTTGCGTGAGCCCCATTCACCGTACGGGCCGGGCCACATGTAGTAGCCGGCCTTCGCGGAGATGACGAGCTCATCGCGATACGGCCGGAAGTCCTCGCGCAGGTGGCGGCCGAAGTTGCTTTCCGCAGAGCCGTCCGGCGGGCCGTAGTTGTTGGCGAGGTCGAAGTGGTTCACGCCAAGGTCGAAGGCGCGGCGGAGGATGGCGCGCTGCTCATCGAAGCGCTTGTCGTCGCCGAAGTTGTGCCACAGGCCAAGGGAGATGGCGGGAAGCTTCAGTCCGCTGCGTCCGACGCGGCGGTAGGGCATGGAGTCGTAGCGGGTGTCCGCGGCTGAGTAGTTCATAGGTTTTTCTTTCCACTTTCCACTGGAGGAAGCCTGGTAGGCAGACGGCGAAGAGAATCGAACAGCAGCCCAATGAGTCACGTCAGGAATTCGTCGGTCACGTCGCCAGAGTCACCACGAAGCCCTCGTGAGGTCCACTCGTCTCGTTCATCCGTCACGCCGTACGGGATACCCTCATCGAGAGCGACGGTGTACGAGGCAGGTCCCAGCCGAGTGACGAGAATGCCTTGTTGGACTTCTTGGGCCTGTTGGCGCACGAGCACGACCGCAGTGCTCAGTTCATCCTCGATGTGGCTTGTGCTGTTTCCGGTGACGTGCAGGACTTGTCCGGATTCGATCGGGGTGATCATCATGGTGCTCCTTGCTGCTCAAGGACTCTTCAGCGCGTCCAAACTCGGAGGTGTCGGTGTGCCAATGTCGACACCGGCAGGGCACGCGGCCCGTGTCCTGCCGATGTGGACTGGTGATAGGTTCAGCTGGCTATGGTGATGCGGTATAGAACCACCTGATCGGGGTGGATCCTCGGGGATGCAACTCCGATTCTCGCGAGGGCATCACCAGGGAAGACTGCCCCGGGGAAGACCACACCATGCTGACTGGTTGCGCGCAGTGTAGAAGGTTCGACCACGACGCCATCGGCTGTCGGCTGGCCCCACCACTCCGGCGGCACCAGTCCGGAAGGAGTCGCCCCGAGGAAGATCGGTTCCACCCGGTAATTTGCCTCCGGGGCAATGCCACGCAGCTTCAAGCGCGCAGCAGGGTCGGGGTAGAGGCTGTCGAGTGCCGCGGCCGCGAAGATCGCTTTGGAACGGTCATTGCTGACGACGCCGTGAACTAGGACGTTCGAATCGGGGCCGTCCATCCGGACGACGTCGCCTGCAAGCAGGAGGTCCCGCTCCAGCTTGTAAAAACCAATCCATTCACGCAGGCTCGCAAGTTCTTCCTGGCTGGCAGCGGCCAAGTCCCACTCGACACCGAGATGTCCGAAGACGGCGGTGCCGGCACGGAAGTCGAGGTCGTGGTATCGGCCCGTCGTGTGGGAACGGCCCGAAGCAATGTGGGAGCCCAGATATTCGGGCGGCAGCAGTTGGGTGGTCCAACGCAACATCGACTGCCGGTCATGCGGGTCGATGTTGTCCGATACCCAGACCCGGTCCGTGTGTTCCAGGACGCCCAGGTCAATGCGGGCACCGCCCGAGGAGCAGGATTCGATCTCCAATCCCGGGTGCATCGACCGGATTTCCTCAAGCAGCGCGTAGAAAGCGAGAGTCTGTGCGTGTACGCTGGCCCGTCCGCCGTCGAGCTGGTTTCCGGCCTCGATGAGGTCACGATTGTGATCCCATTTGATGTAGTCGATCCGGTACTCCGCAAGGATCGCGAGTATCTGCTTCTTGACGTGTTCGTAGGCCTCGGGAATGCAGAGATTGAGTACTTGTTGGTGGCGTGACTGCACCGGCCATTCGGGGCGCGCTGCCATGATCCATTCGGGATGGGCACGAGCAACATCGCTGTCAGGATTGACCATCTCGGGTTCAAACCACAGGCCGAACTCCATGCCGAGTTCATGAACACGGTCCACCAACGGGTGCAGCCCAACCGGCCACACTTCCGGGGACACCACCCAATCGCCCAGACCGGAGGTGTCGTCGCGGCGCGAACCGAACCACCCGTCGTCGAGCACGTAACGCTCGATGCCGAGGGCGGCGGCACGCTCTGCCAGGTCGCGGAGCTTGCCGGCGTCGTGGTTGAAATAGACGGCTTCCCAGACGTTGAGGGTCACCGGCCGGTCAGCGGAGACCCGCCGCGGGCGGCTGCGCGCATGGGAGTGGAAACGGCGAGCGAGCTCGTCGAGTCCTGCCCCATAGGAGGCATAGATCCAAGGGCTCTCGTAGCTTTCATCACGACCAAGCCGCACCTCGCCAGGCAAGAGCAGTTCACCGCCGCCGAGAAGCTGCTCGCCGCTAAAGACCCTCTCGGCGTAGTGCTGGTGGTTGCCGCTCCAGGCCGTGTGGACGGCCCAGACGTCTCCGTTGCCAAATCCGAATCCGGGGGTTCCTGCGTGCAGGATGTAGGCGCTGTCGAATCCGGTACGGCCCTTGCGGTTCTCGCGCACATGCGTTCCTGTTCGCAGAGTGCCTCTCTGGGGTACGCGCTCGTTTGAGTGGTTGCCGGCGAAGTCCAGCAGTTCGGTGGCTTCCGCAGGAATAGGGAACGCCAGAGCGAGGTCTTCGAGTGCGAATTTTCTATCGGACAGGTTCGTCAAACGTGCCCGGCTTCGCAGCAGACCGCCCGGGAGCAGCTCAAGTGTCAGGTCAAGGCGCAACCGATCGGCGTCGTCGACGGCGTTGATTTCGAGAACGCCTGCGCCGGAGGCCGTGAACTCTGCCACGGAGGTGCCGTTCAGGGTCAGCGAAGCGGTACGGAAATTTGGCGACCAACCGACGCCCTCGAAAGAACCGCGCAGGCCTGGGCGGCCTGTCCACCCGGTGCTTTGTCCGGGTAGAAAGCCCGGACGGGGCGGCAGATCCGCAGAGCTGGAACCGGTCACCGGAACGCTGGCCGCGACCAGGGTCTGCGCCTGTTCCGCGGTCAACGCCGGCAGCGAGGGGCCCCAATGGACGATGGCGGGTAGCTGGCCGTTCCTGGCGTCTACGACAACGGATACTCCGTCGGCGGTCAGCTGGAGGATCGCGTCAGGGCAATCGTTTGGCATGGAGTTCCTCATACGTTGTTACGTGGTTCGCTAAGGGTCAGGCAGTCGCGCTCGAGATCCCAGTGGACCGGCATCGGGTCCGAGACAACGCCGTCGAAAGTGCCGTCGCTATTGGCGTCATGGCAGGCCATCATCAACCATTGGCCGTTCCGGTTCTGGATGAGGCGTCCGCTGTAGAGAGGTGCCGTGGTGACAACAGTGGCGGAGGCCACGTCGTAGGGTCCTGCCACTTTGTCCGTTTCAAGGCTCCAGATCCCGCCGCCCCCGAATCCTTCGGCCTTCCTCGCCGCGAGTGTGTCCACCCCGCAGGAGAACAACAGGACACTGCGTTCGCCGGCAACTCCGGTCTGTGGGACTTCGAGGTGTCCGAACCCGGCCCCGGGCTGACTCAGGGGCGGCCTGACCTCCCAGGTCTCAAGGTCGGGCGAGACGGCGTGGCCGATGACCCCGCGATCGTCGACATCGCCGGTGTTGGCCCTTGCTGTGATGAGCATGTGCCAGCCATTGCCACCCGGGTCGGCGAACACCCAGGGGTCCCTCCACGCTTCCTCCGGCCAGCTTGAGTCACCGTATTTTTCGTACCATTGCCTGTCGGCTTCAATCACCACGTCCGGCTGCTTCGTCCAGGTGTGAAGGTCGGCAGAAGTGGCAACGCCGATGGCCTCAATATTGTGTGTTTCGTAGAAACGGGCACCGGTATAGAACATCCGCCAAAGTCCATCCGGGCCTTGAACCACGCTTCCGGTCCAGGTAGAAGTTGCGTCGAAGGCATCCGGATCATCCGGCTGCAGAACTACACCGTGGGACTCCCAGGTGCTGAGGTCTGGCGAGGTGGCGTGACCGATCCGGGCGTTGCGATGCCTCAGTGCCGGATCGCCCAAGCTCTTCGGAGCATGGAGATAGTACATGTGGAACGTGGTGCCATCGTCGGCGAGCCAGAAGTCCCACACCCATGAGTCCTTGAGACTGAATACCAATTGATTGCCTTGTCTGTTGGTGGAGGTCCGGGCAGGGCCGGACCTCCAGAGCTGGTGCTATCCCTTGATTGCGGAACTGCTGATGCTGGCGACGAACCAACGCTGGAAGATCAGGAAGACTGCCAGGACCGGCACGATGAACATCGTTCCAAAGGCCAGCACCTGCCCCCATTCCGGCGGTTGTTGGTTCTGGAAGATGCTGATGGCCAGCGGGAGCGGGCGAACGGTGGGGTCGGAGACCATGAGCACCGGCCACAGGTATGATCCCCACTGGGCCAGGAACGTAAGAATTGCCACGGTGGCGAATGCCGGCTTGGTGATAGGCACAATGACCTGGAAAAACGTCCTGAAGGGCCCGGCCCCATCCAGACGTGCCGCCTCTTCGATCTCGCCCGGGACGTCGAGGAAGAAGGTGTAGAACAGGAAGATCGAGAACGCATTGGCAATAAACGGGATCGCCTGGATGACGATGGTGTCCCGCTGCCCGGAGAACATGTAGTACAGGGGCAGGGCGACGGCTTCGAACGGGATGATCGTCAGGACAATCACCAGTAGGAAGAGGATCTTCTTTCCCCGCCATTGCATCCGGGCGAAAGAGTAGGCCGCCATGGAGTTCACGACGAGGCTGCCGGCAACCACCCCAGTGGTGACGATGATTGACACCGCAGCGAACTGCCCGAAGTATCCGGTGGCATCCGAGCTGAGGTGGTCGAAGACTCCGGTGTAGTTGTCGAAGGTCAGGTTGGTCGGAACAAAGCCGCTCAGGCCGCTGAGGACCTCGGCAGAGGGGCGGAAGCTTCCGACAATCAGGTAATAGACGGGCAGGAGGAAGAACAGAGAGACCGCAGTCAGGATCAGGTAATGGAGGGCGGTTTGCAATCGTCGTGTGCGTTTCATGCTTCCGCTCTGCCTTCCTGGTTTCAAAGTCCTTGACATCGCCATCAGACGCCCCCTCGCTGGCGCGCCGCGGCGCGCTGAATGATTGCGATCACGGTGATGATCAGCATGAAGATGACGGTCATGGCGGCGGCCTGACCCACGTTGTTGTTGTCGAACCCGGTGTTGATGATCTGCGTCATCACAGTCTCGGTCGAGCCGCGGTCAACGCTTCCCGAACGGCTCAACAGATACACCTGGTCGAAGAGCCGGAACGAGAAGATGGTCGTGATGAGGGCAACGAAGATCAAGGTGTTCCTGATGCCCGGCACCGTGACGTTGAGGAACTGGGCCCATTTGTTCGCGCGGTCCAATGATGCCGCCTCGTAAAGCTCGGCAGGTACGCTCTGCAGCGCTGCGAGAACGATGATCATCTGGAAGCTCACGCTTTGCCAGATCGACATGACAATGATGGATCCGAGCGCAGTGGAAGGGTCGCCGAGCCAGTCATGGCTCGACAATGCGCCGCCGCTGAACAGACCGAGAATGGCGTTCAGGAGTCCCTCATCGCCGCGGGAGTAGATGAGCCGCCAGATCACGGCCGTCAGGGCCAGCGGGAACACCAGGGGCATGAAGATGAACGTTCGGAAGATCACCATGCCGCGCAGCTTGCGGTTGACGAGTACGGCCAGGGCCAGGGCCAAGACCGTCTGCACGGGCACGACGATGAGGGCGAAGGTGAAGTTGTTCAGCAGCGCGTGCCCGAAGGCTGCAGACAAGTCGGGATCAGTGAACAGTCGCGTGTATTGTTCGAAACCGACGAAGCGGGCCGGGCGCGGGCTGTTGAGCTGCACGCGGTAGAAGGACAGCACGATCGCGAATACGAACGGTGCGACGAGGAAGATTGCGAGGCCGAGCAGGGCCGGACTGGCAAAGAGGGGGCCTGCGAAGCGGTGCCCGGTGAGGCTAGGGGATGACCGCCGTTTGGCCGTCACCGCAGATGCCTGGATGTCTTGCGTTTGAGTAGTCATGGTGGAGGGCTTTCGCTGAAGCGAGTCCGGGGCGGTCCGGCCGCGCGCTGTGGTGGCGGCCGGACCTATACCGGAGGCTACTTCTTGTATCCGTCGTTGTCGGCGAAATTCTGGTCAATGGCGCGGGCAGCGGCGCTCAGGGCTTCCTTGGCGTCCTTGCCGGCATAGATGGCGGCTTCGGCCTTGCCCACCTGGTCGGTCACGATGGGGTATCCGGCGGTCACCGGACGGGTAACGCTGACACAGGATTCGTTGATCTGGTCTTCGGTGCCGCATGACTTGCTCAGCTGCTCGCCCAGGAGCTGCAGTTGCTTGCCGGGACCGTAGAGCTTGGACGCGGCCAGCGCGGTCTTGGTCGCGGGCGGTGCACCATTGGCGTCGGTGTAGGTGCTGACACTTTGGTCACTCATCAAGAAGTCCAGGAACTTTCCGGCCGCGGTGCCGTTCTTGGTGCTCGCTCCCATGCCCCAGGCGAAGGTGCCGGAAGCCGTCTTGGTGCCTTTGCCGAAGTTGGGCAACGGGATGGAGACGAGATCGCTGCCCAAGGCTTTGTAGGTGGGGTAAGTCCAGTGTCCGACCCAGCTCAGTGCAACGCGTCCGTTGGTGAAGGCCAGCCCATCGGCGTTCGGATCGGTGTACTTCTTCCAGCTGGCGAAGGTTGTCAGGGATTTTACGTTGGCGTCTGAGTCCAGCGCACCGGATGCCTTGTTGTCCTTGAGCATGGTGCCGCCTCCGGACCAGATGACCGGTCCCGCCGAGCAGCAGGTTCCCCATTCGTTGGCAAAGCCGTACTGTTCCGAAAGATCCAGGGGCTTTCCTCCCGGAACCACGGCTGCGAGCTTGCCCAGGACCCCTGTGAATTCGTCGGCCGTCCACGCCTTTTCCGGTGTGGTCGGATAGGCAACGCCTGCGGCATCCAGGAGCTTCTTGTTGCCCCAAAGCGCCAGCCCGGCGTTCATCATGCCCACGCCGTACACGGTGTCATCGACAGTGTTCTGCGCCTTGATGGAATCCGTCTGGTTGGACAGGGTTTCATCGGACACGGAGCCCTTCAGCGGGGCCATCTTGCCGTTGTAAACGAAGCTGGCCAACGTCGGTCCATCAAAGTCCAGGACATCGGGCAAGTCCTCTGGAGCGGCGGAGTTCACGGCCTTGGTGTACTGGTCAGAGGGAAAGAGCTTCAGGTTCACTTTGATCTTGCTCTGGGAGCTCTCGAAGGACGAAATGATCTTCTTCAGCGCATTGTTCTCGGCGGCCTGACCGTCGACGGCCCAAACATTGATAGTGCCTTCACCGGAACCTGCCTGAACGGAAGGACCGGCGCTGCCGGTTCCCGGACTGCCGCAGGCGGTGAGCGCCATGGTTGCGATGGATACCGCGGCGGCGGCGGTGAGGATCCGCGCCCCGCTCGTGGATTTCGGAATGGTCATCATTGATCCCTTCGGAGAATGTGAAAAATTTAGGGAGAGCGTTCAAAAAGCCTTCGACATCGTCAGGTGAAGCGTGAGAAGGATCACTACTCATGGGCTTGGGAACGAGTCTACGCGGGTAGACTCATTGGTGCAAGCGTCTTTTCAGCCTTGGTAAACGTTGGGCGAGTCGTCAAAAAGGCTGCGAGTCCACGCGGGTAGACTATGAGGAACAACGGAGTATTAAGGTGGTCTTCATGCCAAGTCTGCAGGCGCAGGCCGGAACCGGAAAAGTAACGCGGACCGATGTCGCCCGTTTTGCGGGAGTCAGCACGGCGGTCGTCAGCTATGTCATCAACGGGGGCCCCAAGCCGGTCGCGGCGGCCACTGCGGCACGGGTGCGCGAGGCCATCAAGGTGCTCCAGTACCAGCCGAACGCAACCGCCCGGGCCCTGTCCATGGGCTCCACGCGACTGCTCGGGATGATTGTCCCCGACAGCACCAACCCATATTTCGCCGAACTCACGGACGCCATTGCGCAGGCGGCCGCCGTCCGCGGCTACGCACTCCTCGCCGCGAACTCCCGCACGGATGCCGACACCGAGCGGCAAAACACCCTCAACCTCGTCTCACGCCAAGTCGACGCGATCATCCTCGCCACCGTGCTCACCCCAAGCGAAGTCGCCGCCATGCCGGTCCAGGGAATTCCACGGGTGCTCATCGACCAGTCCAGCGCCGTGCACGGCATCCCCACCATCAGCACCGACTTCGAACAGGGAGCCGCAATGGGTGTGAGGCACCTCATCGGTCACGGCCACGAGGACATCGGCATTCTGGTCGGCAAGGACATCGACCCGTCACGCGTGGACCCACGGCATAACGGCTGGAGGAAGGCGCTTCGCGAGGCAGGCTTGCCCGAGGGGCCTGCGGAATTTACCGAGTTCACCAGGCAGGGCGGCTACGAAGCCACGCTCCGCCTTCTTGAGCTGCCGAAGCCGCCGACAGCCATCTTCGCCAGCTCTGACCTGCTGGCCGTCGGAGCCCTTCGCGCCATCCACGAAGCCAAGCTGTCCGTACCCGAAGACATTGCCGTTGTCTCCTTCGACGGAACTTCCGAATCGGAATTCAGCTGGCCCCAGCTCACCACGGTGAAACAGTCGATCAACCAAATCGCTGACGCAGTCCTTAAAGCAGCTCTCTCCAGGGACGAGCCAAGCGGCGAGATTCAACTGTTTCCCACCGATTTGGTCATCCGACGATCTTGCGGTTGCTGACACAGGGCCTGCTCGGCCCTCAAATACGATGAGCCGACGAATGAGGTAGAAGTGGGACGTACGTGGACGGCGCTGTCGACATTGAAGCAGTTGCGGTCAAGGAGCATGGAAGTCCCTCTCCCTTGCCCAGATCGAAGTAGAAGTGCGATTGGCGAGTTGTACCTCGCCCCCCACCGACGTCGTGACAACGTTTCGACCGGCGTCGACCCGGCTCCTGGGCTGTGGCTCGGATGGGTAGTCGCCGCGCCGGAGATCCGCCGAAAAATGGCGCTCCTCAAACTTGCAGCCGATACACAGTGCAGCACCCTGAACATGTCCATCGTGTCCGCATTCCTGGACTCATATGACCTGGAAGCTCATACGCGCAGATCGGTTCAGATTCATAAGGCCCAGCGGGACCCCGCACTCAAAACCATCGAAGCCACGTTTCCGACCTCGATCGCACACACCAAACCGGACGGGGGCCTGTTCATCTGGCTCACCTTCCCAACGGGCTTCGACGCCGAGCAGCACCTTGCAGAGACAGCGATCCCTGAGGCCCGCGTCGCATATGTACCCGGATCGCCTTTTCTACGCTGTGTCCACTGAAGCCAATCATGCCTCAGCTACGCGGGAAAGACTCAGGAGCACCTGGTCCAAGGATTGACGCGCTTGGGCGAGTCCTTCCAACAGTCCGCTATCGGCGCATCTGCCCTAAAGCACCACTTCACCGCAGGCCTTTCGTACCGATTGTGAGCAAATCCCATGACCACACCATATGAAAACAGACTGTGGCACTTTCTTGGGTCCACCCAAATAGTGTCCATAACCTCGACGCTGGGGTTCGGATGGCACTGCCTGGACATGCAGCACGGCCTGTGGACCGAAGAGAAGATCCTGGCAGCCTTCGCTGGCCAGTCGTCGGAAACCTTGGCCGTCCGCCTGCGTAGTGCCAGCTACGCAGACATCGGATTCGCGCTGGACGCTGGCGCTGCCCACGTGATCGTCCCCATGGTCAACACTGCAGAACAGGCAGCAGCCATAGCCTTCGCTGCCCGCTACCCTCCCCGCGGAGGTCGCAGCTGGGGCCCGTTGACGGCGCTGGCCGGCTCCCCGGTCCGCAGCCCGGCTGACGCCAACGAACAGGTCGAACTCACCGCAATGATCGAAACCGGACAAGCACTCGCCAACATCGAGGCCATTCTCGATACACCAGGTATCGACTCCATCTTTGTGGGCCCATTCGACCTGGCACTGGACCTAGGTACCGACGTTGACTCGCTGCTCCGCGATCCTGGCTCTCCTTTGAAGAGAATCGCCGACGCCTGCAACAGCCGGGGAACCGCAGTTGGGGCCTACGCCGGATCTGCCGAACGAGCGAGGGCCTTCGCAGCCTTGGGCTACTCCTGGGCAGTAGCAGACAGCGACACCACGCTCCTGGCATCCGGAGCGACGCAAGCCCTGCAAATACCGGTTGCGAAGCGCCAGCGGGTCTACTGACCGCCAACACTCACGCAGACCAGACCCATGGCCACTGCAATCCGTGAGTAGATGACGAGCAAGGAAAGAACATCCCATGAAAGCAACCGACTGACTGAAGCACACCTCGGACCATTCGCCGGAGCGATCCGAGCCGCGGACCTCGCCAAAGGCATATCATGATGCTCCCTCACCTCCTGGCACGGGGAGTCCGATCTGATAGCCAGACGAGCAGCGCCCAGCAGATCCACACCGTCAAGGGCCTGGCTCATGGGGACTGACGCGCGGTGAGTTGATCCGGCGATTACCTCAGCGGCCTGTGCCGGCGTGATGTGCAGTTGATGGGCCCGATTTGCACGGGTAGTGACGCACGCCCTCATCTCAGCGCAAAAAAGGCACTTTCTGCGAAGCTTACCAACGTTGTCAGATGGGTAGGCAAATGTGCCTCTGAACTGCGGCAATACCTTTCTGCGCCCGGCTGCTGACCCATATGGGCCACCGCACATTACTGACCGCTCATTGTTGAGTTATGAGGTGGGTAGGGTACTTGCTACGCAGAATCTCACTCTATGAGATCGGTGTTTAGCGTCTCCTGTTGACGTATCAAAATCGTGGCACTGAAAATAATCCCAGGATCTCGGTTCATGAGTCCCGTGCCGTGATGGCTGCGCTGAGGGCTGTGTTGAAGCGCCTGGGTGTCGACTTCCGGCCGCCATTTCACGATTTCGACGGGTTTTACGGCTACTGGAAAAACAACAATACTTCCGGGTGAATGTCATGGGGGCAGCCCATTTCGAACGCAGCCTTGGACAGACCAGCGACTTTTGCCGCCCTGTCCAGGAACTTGCCACCGAGTACGCGTGGGGGAAGGTATGGCCCAGGCCGGGGCTGGATCTGAAGACGCGAAGCATGCTGAATCTGGCGATGCTGACTGCCCTCAACCGTCCCCATGAATTTGCAGGACATGTCCACGGCGCAGTTAACAACGGCGTAACGGAACAGGAAATACAGGAAGTCCTGTTACAGACAATGATCTACTGTGGCGCGCCTTCTGCCCTTGAGTCTTTTCGCGTAGCTGAGGCAGTCCTGCGGGAGATACAGCAGCAGGAATAAATCACTGCCGGAAGACAGCACGCTGGCTTGAGAAGTGAACCAGTGAATCAATGCGTGGGTGGGCTGATCGGATCGTGACGGCGGCGACGACGACGACGAGCCTAAGTCTCCATCTTCTACACAGACCCGTTGCTGTGCAAATGACGACCAGGCAAAGGACATCCTGCTCGCCAACCGCGTCGCCCGGCACCGCGTTTCGCGCTGGCCATCCTCGACATCGTCGAGCGGCTGCGCGCAGGCGCCCGCTGAACGAGGTGAAACCCGACCACCCTCTACGGCGGCGGCGCAGCTGGCTACACCGATTACGCGGCGCTGGCACACGCCTGATCGCATGCCCGTGGGCCGCCCGCCCCGGCCGCTTCCCCGGCCAGTCGACAGGCGGCTTACACCTAAGCCATCAAACCATCCGCACCGACCGATGCGGATAATCTCGCTACAAGAAAGGCCATGAAAATGCCTTCACTCGATGGAGCAGTCGTCCTCGTCACCGGAGCAAACGGCGGCATCGGAACCCACTTCGTCCACGACGCCCTCGCCCGCGGCGCCAGCAAGGTCTACGCCACCGCCCGCACCCCCCGCATCTGGGAGGACGAACGCATCGTCCCACTCAGGCTCGATGTCACAGACCCTGCCTCGATCCAGGCAGCCGTCTAAGCCGCCGGGGACGTCACGGTGTTGATCAACAACGCCGGAACCTCCGTGGCAGCGCGGGTATCCTCACCCACACCACAGAGGAAATCCGCACCAACGTCGAGACGAACTTCCTCGGCCCGATGTTCCTCGCCCGCGCATTCGCACCGAGCCTGTCAGCGAAGGATGAGTCTGTGATCATCGACATCCACTCCGCACTGAGCTGGTACGCCGTCGCCGGCATCTACAGCGCCACCAAGGCCGCCCTCTGGTCGGCGACCAACTCGCTGCGCCTGGAGCTCGCCCCCGCAGGCGTCCATGTGGTGGGCGTCCATGTCGGCTATGTCGATACGGCGATGGCTGCGCACGCCAGCGAGCCCAAGACGGACCCGGCTGATCGCGTACGTACCGTTTTGGATGCCGTGGAAGCCGGTGAGTACGAGGTTCTCGCTGTCGACAGGTCCGTGCAGCTCAAGGCCGGACTCAGCGCCCCCATCGAAGCCGTCTACCCACAGCTGACGGCCAAGAACGCATAAAGCACTCTTATGGCGTCGTGGCCGTGGCACGACCTAGCAATCGGATCCAGCCCGGCAGTAGCCTGTGCTGAGCGAGGCTTAGCGCAGTTCGATTTCCAGTACCTGGAAGTCGTCAGCCGCGTGCCGGCCTACCAGCAGGCGGAATGTGCCCTGCTCGAACTTCCAGCCGCCGTCGTAATGCCCGAAAGCTTTCGCCGGGATGCGGACCTCGACGCTGTCCGTTCCGGCGGGTGCAAGGTGCGTTCCGGCGTAGCCGGCGAGCCAGCGGGCCGGGCGCTCCACAGCCGACTCCGCGCGGGCAAGGTAGACTTGGACCACTTCGCGGCCCGTGCGTGTGCCGGTGTTCCGGACCGGAACGTGCACCACAACGTCCTGCCCGGCCAGGACGGACTGGGGCGCGTGGGCGGTACCCAGCTCGAACGTGGTGTAGCCCAGCCCGAAGCCGAACGGGAGGGCCGGGGCGGCGCCTCCGGCGGCTTCCTGCTTGAGCCACGCCCGGTAGCCGATGTGGATCCCCTCGGAATAGACCACCTTGCCGTCAACGGGCGTGGTGTTGAGGACAGGCACATCCGCCAGCGCGGCGGGCCAGGTGGTGGGAAGGCGTCCGCCCGGCTCCTCGGCTCCCAGCAGGATGTCGGCGATCGCGGTGCCGAATTCCTGGCCGCCGAACCAGCCCAGCAGCACGGCTCCCACCTTGTTTAGCCAGGGCATGAGCACCGGCGAACCGGAGTTCACCACGACGATCGTGCGGGGGTTCACCGCGGCGACGGCCTCCACGAGCTGGTTTTGGAGTCCCGGGAGGTCCAGGTCCTTGCGGTCGAAACCTTCGGACTCGATGGCCGCATTGGTGCCAACCACGACTACTGCGACATCTGAGATCCGTGCTGCCGCCACGGCGGCGTCGATCTCCGCCTGCGGGTCAGAAACTACTGTCTCTTCGCCGAGCAGGATCACGGTGAACGGAATGACCTGCTGCGTGGGCAGCTGGTATTCCGCCTCGATCCGGACGCGCTCGCCGGCCGCCGTTTCGATGGGGCGGACGGTCTTGGGCGGGTCGAACAGCGCGGCCCCGAGGACGTCCGTGTCGTCCTCGATTTCGCCGCTAAATACTTCCGATCCGTCCAGTGCAAGTCGAATCTGGCCAACGGTGCCGACGCCGAGATGGTGAACGCCTGCTGTTTCTGCAGTCCACACGGTCTCCATCCGGATGGCGACGGCGCCCTCGGGGATGCCCACCCCGAACCAGATCAAGTGCGAGGCAAGCCGGTCTTCACCGGAGATGACAGAACCGCCAGCGGCAAGGAAGGAGACACGCATCCCGGGGACCCCGGACACAGGATTCCACAACGTCGTGCGGCGGAAGGGCTGCAGTCCCTCGGCGACCTTGGCGCCGCGGGCGTAGCTGACCTCGACGTTGCCGGGAAGGGCAGCCCGTAGTCCCTCCAGCGGCGAGACGGTGTATTTGGGCATCACGGTGGCGCTGCCGCCGCCCTGGGTGCGCGCCTCCTCGGCGTTGTGCCCGATCACGGCCACGCTGCCGAGCTTCGAAGCATCCAGCGGCAGGATGCCGCCGACGTTGCGGACCAGCACCGCGCCGCGGACGGCCACTTCACGGGCGACGGCGGCGCCGTTCAGCTGGGCGGGAAGCTCCGTCATGGCGGGGGTGAATCCCTCGAGGGAACCGACGCGGGCTGCCAGCCGCAGGATGCGGACGACCTTTTCCAGGATAACTTCCCGGCTGACGCGCCCGTCCTTGACGGCTGCGAGCAGCTTGGGTCCCCAGTGGCCCACCGGGCCGGGCATTTCCAGGTCCTGGTGGGCGTTGGCCGCCTCCACGGACCGTACGCCGGTCCAGTCGGAGACCACGACGCCGTCGAATCCCCATTCGGTGGACAGCGGGGTTTCGAGCAGTTTGTTTTCGCTGGCGGTGGTGCCGTTGATGGAGTTGTAGGAGCTCATCACCAGCCACGCGCGGGCCTCGGTGATGGCGTCCTCGAAGGCTGCCAGGTAGAGCTCACGCAGCGGTCGTTCGGCCACCACGGAGTCGGCGGTGAAGCGGTCCGTCTCGGCCTCGTTGGCCAGGTAGTGCTTGGGCGTGGCGCCGACGCCCATGGACTGCACGCCGGAGACGTATCCGGCGGCGATGGTTGCCGTGAGCCGCGGGTCCTCGCTCATGCATTCGAAGTGTCGGCCGCCCAGCGGTGAGCGGTGAAGGTTGATGGTGGGGCCCAGAACGGCGTGCGCTCCCTTGCGGCGCGCCTCCTGTCCCAGGACCTGGCCGTACCGGCGCGCCGTTTCGACGCTCCAGGTGGCGGACAGGGCGGACGACGACGGCAGGGAGACGGAGTCGTGACGCTCGTCGAAGTCTTCGCCGCGGACGCCCGAAGGGCCGTCGGACATCACCACGCGGCTGAGTCCGATTTCCGGGATGGCGTGGGTGGCCCAGACGTCTGCGCCGGTCAGCAGCTGGACCTGCTGTTCCAGGGTAAGGCTCTGGGCGAGTTCGCGGATCCGTGCCTCGGCATCCGGGGAATCCGAAGCCTGGGACAGTACAGCTGGTGACAGGGCGGGGTTCATTTAGTTGACTCCATTGATGCGGGGGACGGGGGCGGCGTCGATGATTCCCACGACGGTGCCGGCTATGAAGAGCGCGGCGTAACCGCCGAGGGTGATGACGGGGAGGGCGATGGCAGGTGCCCAGCGACTTCGGGAGTGCTGGGCGGCAGGTGCACTCAAACCGCACCTGGGGCAACGGTCCTTGGCAGGCGATAAAGACGACACCGGGACATACCTGAGTGCGCGTGGCTCATGGGGATCGGGAACGGACTTTCGGCCGGCTGGAGCGGCGGGTGGATTATGGCGGTACCACCGGCGGTCTCGTCACCGTTGAGCATTCGAGCGAGCATGCCGTCAGGTTCAAGTTCGTCTACCGCCTCGAGACCGACCTGCCAGGCCGGGTCAGCATGTTCGAAGTCGATCCTAAATCCACGCCCGACGGTCAGCAACGTGTCATCGCCGAGATTCACGACCATGCCGTAGCTATCGGATCCGGCTGGATCTACGCCGATTCCTGCGGCTCTGGTGATCACCAGATCGATGCTCCCCAGGGACCGCGTTACCGTCGGGACGGCATCCGTGAGATGAAACCCCATGAGTTCGCGCCGCGTGCCCTCAGGATGACTTGTCAACGGAAACACCGCAGACAGTAAGGCGTAGGCGTCCTCCAAGGGAGCAAGATCCTCCCAGCCGGCAGAGTCAACACCGAAGGGAGATACGCCGAGCGCGCCGTACTCGCCAATGGCGAGGAAGGCGGTCCCGACACCCGTCTGATCTCGCCGCTGCTCGGGGATGAACAAGCCCCGGGACATCTCTGCAAAAGCGGGCAGGATCTTGTCCGGGTCACCGAAGTACACGTCGGGTGTGAACAGGTCCACACTTGTCGCGATGGATGTCCAAACATCCGCGACCCGCGGCAGAGGACCGCCACTTGGGTAGGTGCCGGGGACCTGCCCTCCCGCTACTGCGAACCCCTCGACCTCGACGTCAATCTCGCTGTCAAGCCACGCATTTACGAAAAAGGGAAGCGGCGAGACGGTTCGTGCCCGGCGTGCCAGGGCTTCGACATGGGATGCGTACCCCCAAGCCATGAACGCCTCGTCACGTCCTAGCGGATCGTCCGTGACGTCTGCCCAGCTTTGGCGGTCTCCCTCGAAGCCGGGACGTCGGAGAAGGGATTGCCTCAGACTTTCCGGCACGGCCGCATGGAAGGCACGACCGGCCTGCTCGGAATGATCTCTGGATGCCCCCAGCAGTCCTATTTCGTTCTCGATCTGGATCATGATTACGGTCCGGTGCTCGGCGTCGATCTGCTCAACATGCTCCACCAGCGCCTGAAAGGCAGGTGCGTCAAGCTGTGTGGGGCCGAACGGCGTGAGCGTGTCGGACAGCCGGCCGTCGTCGAGCACGCAGCGTGGGAACCTCTCCCAATCGAGCTTCACCCATGCCGGTGCGTAGCTGGAGGATCCATTCTTCCAGGCCCCGAACCACAGCAGCACGAGTCGGAGACCTGCTTTGCGGACCTGCGAGACGAGCTTGTCGACGGAGGAGAAATCATAGTTGCCCTCTGTGGGTTCGAGTGCTTCCCAGGTGACGCTGGCCAAGACCGTTGTCGCGTTGACTTTGCGGGCTATCTCAAGTCCGTGGCTCAGGGCAGCTGTCCCGGATGAGGTGGAGTTGTGTAGTTCGACTCCGAGCACGGGAAAGTGTCGGCCGTCGACTACGAGTTGCGCAAGCCCACTGGTGCGGTCGAGATGTGGGACCATAACGGCGCTTGCGGTGGTTGTGTTTGTCATTTGATTCCTGTGTTTGCGATGCCCTGGATGAAGTAGCGCTGTAAGAAGAGGAAGACCACGATGATCGGCAGCACGACGACGACAGCTCCTGCCAAGAGCAGGCCATAGTTTGTGCCGTTGGCCCCGATCGAAAAGAGCGCGAGAGCCACCGGAAGGGTGTACATGTCGTCCGTCTGTGCGATCACCAAGGGCCAAAGGAAGTTGTTCCATTGGGCCAGGAATGTCAGGATCGCGAGCGTGGCGAGGGCGGGTCCCGAAAGTGGCAGGATCAGCCGGAAGAAGGTCCGGACCTCTCCGGCACCGTCCAGTTTCGCCGCCTCAAGGAGGGCATCGGGAATGTCGCCGATGAACTGGCGCATGAGGAACACACCGAGTGGCGTGACGATATAGGGAAGAATCAGCCCAAGATAGCTGTTGGCCAAGCCCAGGTTGCTGACCTGCACGAACAGGGGCACGAACGTAGCTATACCGGGGACGACGAGCATCAGTAGCACGAGCGAGAACAGCAGCCGTTTGCCCGCGAAGTCGATCTTTGCGAGGGCGTAGCCAGCCATCGCGCAGAAGAGAAGATTGCCAATGACACAGGCGATGGCGACTACGGCGCTGTTGAAGAAGTACAGCCCGAAGTTCTGCCGAGACAGGAGATCCGTGAAGTTGCCTAGGGTGGGGCTTTTGGGGAGCCAGGCGTTGGGGTCTGCCAGAATCTCGCCTGTCGGCTTGATCGATCCGAGAATCATCCATGCGAAGGGAGCGAGGGTGACGAGGAGCCCGAGGGAGGCAAGGATGTAGATGAGGGTACGTGCGCGGAAGCTCTTACGGACTGAGCGCACCGAAGCGGTGATGGTCATTTCAACTCCTGGTACGGAACAATCGGAACTGGAGGAAGCTGAGCAGCGCGATGACGAGTACAAGAACGTATGATGCCGCTGACGCAAGCCCGTACAGTCCAAAGCCGAACTGCTTATACGCGTAGTAGCCGATGGAGAACGTGCTGTCGAGGGGGCCGCCGCCGGTCATGACGAACGGCTCCTCAAAGAACTGCAGGTAGGCGATGCTCAGCAGGACCGCAACGACAAGAGTCGTCGGCTTCAACAGCGGCAGGGTGATGCTGCGGAACGAACGCCACTTGCTGGCGCCGTCGACACTGGCTGCTTCATGGAGCTCGGTCGGAATTGCCTGGAGTCCGGCAAGAAAGATCACCATGGGGATTCCGAAGTTGCGCCACACGGCCATGATGATGAGAGCAGGCATCGACCACGCTGGATCGTTGAGCCAATCAGGACCGGCGATTCCGATTGCCCCGAGGGCGGCATTAAACAGCCCGTCCTCCTGGTACATATATCGCCACACGACAGCGATGGCGATAATGCTGGTCACAACCGGCGCGAAATAGCCCACGCGGAACACAGCCTTCAGGCGGGTGATACCCGAATTGAGGGCAACGGCCGCGACAAGGGAAACGAGCATCGTGACAGGTATGCCGACCGCGACGAAGTACAGGGTGTTCAGCACCGCGCGAATGAACGTGCCGTCAGCGAACAACGTCACGTAGTTATCCAGTCCCACAAAGCTCACACCGAACGGGGTCCGCAGGTCGCGGCTCCTGATGTCCGTGAAGCTCATCAGCAACGAGGAAAGCACCGGCCACAGACCGAACGCGAAAAAGAAGATGAGGAATGGGCTGCAAAACAACCAGGCGGCCATAGTGCGACCACGCCGGGCACGGTTCCCCTTCCGGGGCGGCAGACTGGTGCCTGCCACCTCGGAAGTCGCTATTAGAGTTGCCACGGGTGTTACCTGCCTGTCCCGATCTTCTTCGCACCGGACTGGATCGCTGCCTGCGCCTCCTCGGGAGTGCTGGCACCCTTCGCGACCTTCTCGGCTTCGGCGTCTATGAGCGCACCAATCTGGGTCCAGGTCGTTACTGCGGGCGCATTCTGGGCGTTCTCGAGCTGTTTACCGAACACCTTGAGGTAGGGATCGGAGGAGAGAGCCTTGGAATTCCAGGCCGACTGCACCGCGGGCAGATCGCCGGAAATCTTGAACCACTGCTCCTGCGTTTCCGCCTTTGACAACCATCGGACGAGCTTCCACGCACCGTCGCGGTTCTTGGCGTTTTTGAATACCGCGAGGTGGCTACCGCCGATATACGATGTGTTGCCCGCTGGTCCAGCAGGGACGGGCGCAAGGCCGACCTTGCTGAGGAACCCCTCGCCTCCTGCCTGCTTCAGCAAACCGATCTCCCAGGGTCCGGAGATGAACGAACCGACTTCACCCGAAACGAATTTCGGTTCGATCTCTCCGAGGCTGACCGGCCCGTTCTGACTGGCGATTCCGCTCGTGAACAACGACCGGTATCGATTGAGTCCTTCCAACGCCTGCGGGGAATCAAAGGTTAGCTGCGTACGCTTCTCGTCCGTGAGCTGAGCCCCCGCCTGCCACATATACGGGAGTATCGTCTGCCACGTATACGCTGCACCGGTCGTAACCGAGAAGCCCCACTTGGCCCCCTGGCCCTGGAGGCCCTTGGCGAAACCGTCGAACTTGTCCCACGATTCCGGGGCCGTGAGCCTTGCCGCGTCTGCAAGGTCCTTCCGATAGAACAGGGCTCGCGTTTCGACGTACCACGGCACCGCAAACGTGGCACCGGCGATTTCGGAGCTGCCCTGTGCGCCCGGGAAGAACGATTTCTTATCAACAAGGCCCTCAGGCACCGCCTCCAGGCCGCCGCCCGCGACGAACGAAGCAAGGTCGGAGGAACCAACCATCGTCGCGTCGGGCGTCGACCCTGATGCGACCGCAGTTTCGATTTTCTTGGCATAGTCCTGCCAGGGCACTGCAGTGACCTCAACGGTCGCGTCGGGGTTCGCTTCCTTGAAGCCCTTGATGAGTTCAGGCAGCTTTTCGCCCTCTGTTCCCATCGTCCAGATCTTGACGGTGCCCGTCGCCGGGCCGGCGTCCACCGCGGCGCCGGGCTGGACGTCCTTGGCCGCGGTGTCAGTTCGTCCGCATCCAGTAAAGACAAGGGCTGTCAACACGCCGCCCGCGACGGTAGCAAGAAGTGCTTTGCGTTTCATTAGCAGATTTTCTCCTCATTGAGTACGGCGAAGTGTGCCGTCCAACGAAAGTACCACCCAAAACCGAACAACTGCAATATTCTGATCAATATTGGCTATCATGAATGAGTGACCACCACGATGCCCCCCTCTGCCCAACCGCCGACACGTCGGGGCCCCGGCGTCAAAACAGCGCAACGGCGGCAGGAAATCGTCGAAGCGGCGACGAACGTTTTCGCCTCCCGCGGCTACCACGGGGGATCCCTGCGCGACATCGCCCGGCAGATCGGGTTGAGTTTGACCAGTGTCGTCCATCATTTCCCGGCGAAGAGCGACCTTCTTGCGGCTGTTCTGGACAACGCCGATCAAACAGGCGGATGGACCTTGGGCCTTGCACGCAGCGAAGGGGTGAAGGTTGCAATCCTCGCGCTTGTAGATTTCAACCTGGAGCGCCAGGAACTGCTGCGGCTTCTGGCGATTGTGTCTTCCGAGGCGTCGGATCCAGCACACCCGGCTCACCAGTGGTTCGTGGACCGATATGCCAACCTCGCCTCTTCTCTCGCCGAACTCCTTGAGTACGACATCGAACGTGGCCGCGTTTCGGCGGACGTCGACCCGGAACTGACTGGGCGTTTGCTAGTGGCTATGTGGGACGGACTGCAGTTGCAATGGTTGCTCGATCCCACGCAGGACATGCACGGGAAAATGGATGCCGCCCTCAGCCGTCTGCTGCAGTAGGTGCGCTATGCCGACTCGGGGCTTGGCGCAGGCTGCGGGAGGCACGGAGAGCCTGCTGTTCGCGTTGGGCGTCGGCCTGTCTCATCTGTGATCACCCCTCCGAAGAGCGGCTCTCCGAGGCTCCGGTCCCCGAGGAATTGCTGGGGATTCGAGAGTGATCTCCAGTCCACCACTGCCGCCCGGACGGCTCCGATGACCGTAGTCTCACGCACATGCACAAGCACAGCTACGCGGTGACGTGCCCCTGAGGGGCCCTAGTATCCGCGGCTCCGGACGGCCTGCCATCCGACGCGCCCCGACATCAATCAGAGGCCTTGTGCGGTGCCCCTGCACGCGCCAGCTCGATAAGCTTTTCACCGGACTTCGGATGAGCCCACGCGGTGGTTGCGACCGTGAGCCCCGCCCCGCATGTTTGGCACCAGGCGCCGGAGACGGACTCGGTGCCACAGGTCGTGCAGATAATGCGCATTGATTTTCCGCCCGGCGACTGCGTGTGCCTCTGCGCCCACACGGTGAGCGCATGCAGGACGGGTAGCGCGTCGTTCCCGGCTGCGGTGAGGCGGTATTCGTTCCGGGGGCGGGTTCCCGCGCTGTATGGTTCGGCGTTCAGAACACCCGCACCGACCAGGCGCCGGAGGCGTTCGCTGAGCACATTGTCGGCGACGCGCAGTTCCTTCTTCATGCCGTCGAAGCGGTTGTTGCCCAGGAACACCTCCCGCAGCACCAGCAGGGACCACGGATCCCCCAGGACGTCCGCGGCCCGGGCGATGGGGCACTTGTCTTCTGACCAGCTCGTGCGAAGCGGCATCAGGATCCCTTTCCAGAGAGTACTTACTTTCTTGGAGCAAGTTTATTTACTTTCTTAAAGAAAGCTTGTATCGTGATTCTACGCCGCGATCACCGGAATGAAGCATTCCCTGCCGATCACCGAACGGCGATCTCACCACGACTGACGGGCCCAGCTCCGAGGAGTACGGAATGACTGTTGCCGACATCAGGACCGGGCCGGCAACGGCCGGCCCGGCCGACCCCTCACCGGACCGACCGTCAGCTGCCGACCCGCCGCCCGCCGCCGCGTCGGGCATGCTGCCGTTGAGCCTCTTCGGTGTTCCGCTGGGCCTCGCCGGATTGGGCGCCGGATGGTCGGCGGGCCGGGCCACCCTCGGGGCGCCGGCCTGGCCGGAGGAAGTCCTCTACGGAGCGGCCAGTGCCATCTGGCTCATCCTGACCACGATCTATCTGGTGCGCGGCCTGCGCCGCAAAGGAGCCTTCCGCGCCGATCTCCGGCACGAGATAGCCGGCCCGTTTGCGTCCTTCATCCCCCTGGTGGGGATCCTGCTTTCAGCCCACTACAGCGAATACCTTCCCGCGGTAGGTCCATGGGTGTGTGTTGCGTTCATCGCAGCGCTCACCGTTGTGGCCACCCAGCTCTTCGCCCACTGGATTACCGGCGGAGTCTCCATGCAATCCATTCACCCCGGCTACCTCCTGCCTGTCGTGGCCGGATCCTTCGTTGCCAGCATCGGGTTCTCGAGCATCCACGCCCGCGATGCGGCGCTGGCCGCCTTCGGCATCGGTGCCTTCTTCTGGCTCGTCGTCGGAACCGTCGTCACGGTCCGGCTGATGACCGCAGGCGCTCTTCCCCCGGCAGCCAAGACCGGACTGTCGGCCTACCTCGCCGCCCCGGCAACAGCGAGCATTGCGTGGATGGTCTCCCATCCGGGACCCATGGGCGCGCTGCAGCTGGGCCTCACCGGCGTGCTGACCATCATGTTGCTCATGCAACTGTTCCTCATCGGCGAGTACCGCAAGATCCCCTTCAGCCCCCTGTTCTGGGTCTTCACCTTCCCCGTCGCCACCACCGCAAACTACGCCGTCCGCTGGTTCGCCGCAACGAACCTTCCCGGCCGGGACACCTATGCCTGGATCACGCTCGCCCTGGCGACCACATTCATCCTGACGATCGCCGCCCGCAGCATGGTCGCAGCCATCGCCGGCCACACCGAAAAACGCCGGAACGACGCACCGGCTCTCGTCTAGGACGACCAGCCGCCAGCTTCCGAATCTACTTCTCCCAGGCGGGGCGTATCCTTGCCCGGCATTCGATGGGGCCGCCAATCGGGCACCCAAGCCCAAATGTGTCCTCTGAGTGCTGAAGGTACCGGGATCCGACGTTCGCGCCTCGTGCAAACCGAACCTGCGCGCGGTCCGCCCGTTGAAGGTCGCTTTCCCTCCGTTCCAACTTCCTGGCAGTATCTGGCTCTCTCTCGTCGGAGAGCCAAATTTCGAAGCCTGTCAGGGTTCCGCTCTCGTCTACTCGATAGCTATACAAGAGCGCTGTAGCGCTCATTGGCGAAGGCCAACCGTCCCCCATGGGTGGGCCTTCGTCGTGCCCCCACGCCGTCGCACGACGGCGTGGACCCGTCCTGGTCCGGGTGCAGACGACGTCTCACCTTCCGTGTAGGCGGCTTCTGCAACTGACAGCGGCCCAGCCTCTTTGAGGTCTGGGCCGCCGCGGCTTGGTTATTGTGTGCGGGGTGGAGGGCGGTTAGGGCGAGAGTTTCTTCGAGGACGCGGCCTTTGGTTTCGATGGCGAAGACGATGGTGATGAGGCCTCCGATGAGGGCGACCGCCGCGAACACGGTGAAGACGTAGCTGATGCCGAAGTTGTCGACGATCCATCCGACCAGGAGCGGTCCGACGGCGGACCCGGCGCGGAGCCAGGCGCTCCCGAAGCCGGTGCCGATGGCCCGCAGCCGGATCCGGTAGAGCTCCGCGGAGTAGAGGTAGAGCGAGAACGAGATGGTTTGCAGGATGGCGTAGGCGACGCTGGCGAACACAACGACCTGTGTCGCGGAGACGGCGCCCAAGGCCGTGAGGATGGCAAGCGGGACGGTGCAGGCCAAGAAAGCCACGGAGTACCAGCGCTTGCGGCCAACCCTATCGATGAGCAGGGCGCAGAGAATGGAGGCGACAACGCCGACGGCGGAGGTCACCCAACCGTAGGCGAGGCTGGTCTGCAGATAGCGGTTAGTACGTCGCTGGACTCCCCCATGCGATGAAACATCCGTTATCGGCGCTCACGGTGGACATGAAAGTGCGAAGGGAAGTGATAGTAAACTGCTGACTTTGTCCAAACAGACCATCCCCGGCAGGAAGACGGCCCTGAACAACCAGCCCGTCTTCTCGAGTCGCTAGCTGCGTTTTCCGGCTCCGTAGAGCAAGGTGTCGATGACCAGTGTGGCGAGTGTATCCGTTAGCTTTGCGTCCGGATCGTCATCCGCCGGGAATCTTTGCAGGGCCTCACTCATGAGCGCGTAGTACACTTGCCGTGTCCATTCCAGGTCAGCATCCCGATGGAGCAGTCCCTCGCGTTGGGCTCTGGAGAGGAGATCCAGACAGCGGGCATTGATCCGATCCCAGATTTCGGCGGCCGCACTGGCGTCCGCCAGGGGACTGCCAAGAGTGAATCTCCACGCGCTTTTTGTCCTTAAGACATTCGCTGTTACACGATGCAGCGCAACAAGCGGAGGGGCCGAATCAGGGTTGCCCGCTTCAATGGCAGCGGCAAGCTGCTGTTTGGCGGAGATTGCGAGAGCATCCATGAGAGCTTTGCGGTTGGCGAACCTGCGGTGGACTGTGGTTCTGGTCAGCCCTGCCCTTTCACCGATCTGCTCCATGGAGGCGCCAGGGTCATCGGTCAATACCTGCTCGGCTGCTTCCAAAATGGCGCGCACACTACGCTCAGCATCGGCCCGCAATGCTCGGCCCATCAAATATCTCCATCCATAGGGTTCCTCCATCCTAACCGATACCCCGGAGAGCCAGATTTAACCGCAAAAGAAACAAGAGTGTTGCATTAAAGTCAATACTCGCTACACTCTTGTTACGGGTAAACGGTAGGACGCCCAGACGCTATTGCCTCTCCTCTAGAGCCCTAGCGACACAGGATTAGGCAAGAAAGCTTTCGAACGGACTGAGGAGTCAAGACGTGGCAACAACACGGGAAATCGCATTGGTAACCGGTGCCTCATCAGGGATCGGGAAGGCTGCTGCTGCAGCACTGGTTGAGGCGGGCTTCGAGGTCGTCGGAACCAGCCGCAAGTCGGCAGGAGTGAAGCCCGGGGCAGGAATCACATTCATCGACCTCGACGTAACAAGCGACGAGTCCGTAGCGGGTGCAGTGAAACACGTCATTGACCGTTTCGGGAAGATCGACGTACTGGTCAACAACGCCGGCATCGGCTCGATCGGCGCCGCCGAGGAAAGCTCCATCGCGCAATCGCAAGCGGTCTTCGACATCAATGTGTTCGGCGTCATGCGCATGGTGAAGGAGGTACTGCCGCACATGCGTGCCCGAGGACGCGGACGCATCATCAACCTCTCATCGGTCCAGGGATTCATCCCCGCGCCCTTCATGGCCGTCTACGGCGCCTCCAAACACGCGATCGAGGGCTACTCCCAGTCCCTGGACCACGAGGTCCGGCAGTACGGCATCCGGGCCCTGCTCGTCGAACCCGCCTACACCAGGACCGGATTCGAGGCCAACAGCACGCAGCCCGACATGCCTCTGGCGGGGTACGCGCAGCAGCGGCAAACCTTCGGCCGCGTGATGGCGGCGGCGATCAAGGACGGCGACGACCCCGCCGTCGTCGCCAAGGTGATCGTCAAGGCCGCAACGGACCCGAAGCCGAACCTGCGCTACACGGCCGGCACCCTGGCCGGACGTGCCAGCACACTGCGCCGCTTCGCCCCCGCCCGGGCCTTCGACAGCCAGATCCGCAAGCTCAACCAGCTGACCGGCTAACACCCGCCCACCCCGCAAACCCCAACACACCGTTCACACCGTTCACACCGGGAGAGACCAGTGCTAGACACCCCACCATCCGCCGCCACGACCATCGCCCGCTGGCGCGCCGCCGGGGAAAGCGGTGACCCCGACGCCGCGGTCGCCTGCCTGAGCCCGGACATCGTCCTCAGCTCCCCGCTCACCGAGCAGTTCCGCCTCGAGGGATCTGACCAACTACGCGACTTCCTGGCCTCGGCATTCACTGCGGTCGAAGACATCCACTTCCACACCGAGACCGGTCAGGGCGACACGTACGCGCTGGTCTACCGGGCACGAGTGGGGACTCAGCCGTTCGAGGAGGCGCAACTGCTGCGCCTCGACGACAAGGCACGCATCAGAGAGATCACGCTCTTCGGGCGCCCGATGCCGGCGCTCACCGCGCTGATGATCACCCTCGGGCCGGAGCTCGCCCGCCGGCAGGGACGCCGGGGCCTCGCGGCACTCATGCGCGCCAGCACCGCACCGGTGCACGCGATGGTCGCATTCGGGGATCGCCGCGTGGTCCCCCTGACCGGACCGGGTGCCAGACGAACCTGAGGGGATGGCCAGCCGCGTAGCAGCGGAAAATGCGCCGCGGGGCAACCTCGTTAGCGGTCTCCACCTCGGATTCACCGCGATGCCGATGACAAAAAAGCATCGACGCTCCCATGAACGACGCCGCTGACGCTGTCCGCACGGCACTTAGCGGTGCGGACTTGAACAAGGCGATTACGAGATTCTTGCCGACGACCTCAGCATCAGCATTACGGCAAATCTCGCAGCTCCTATCGAGGCCATGTACCCCAAACTGATCAACCTTTAGGCTCATCACGCGGACCACAACGGAAATGGAGCGGGGCGGAGCGGGCGTTTTGGCCCCTGAAGTCGGTCCGCCGAGATGCCGACTGCACCCACTAAACATCGAACCACGTGTCGGCCCGGGATATAGATCTTTCTCGTAACCGTAGAGGCCTCGCAGCCCACAGGATAGAAAGAAAGGCAGCCGCTGTGACTGTAGATACGAATAGTCCAACCGGTACTCCTACGAGTCCGCCCATAGCCACCGCATCGGACGTTTCGAGGGAGACGACTAGCGTCGTCGGGCTTCGAACCCTGATCGTGGGTGCTGGCGCCGTTGGAGGATTTTTCGGGTACCACCTCGCAAGAGCTGGTCGAGATGTAACTTTCCTCGTGCGTCCTGAACGTGCGCAGCTGTTGAAGGAACGCGGACTTGTTCTTCGCTCGGCTGGAGGGGAAAGTCAAATCAGCCCGCAGACGGTCTCGGCCCCGCAGATTGGTGGCTCCTATGACATCGTACTGCTGGCCGTAAAGGCGTATGCGCTCGAGAAGGCGATCGAAGATCTCGGACCCGCAGTGGGGCCACAGACCGCGATCCTGCCCGTGCTGAATGGGATCCGGCACATGGACACACTTCAGGCACACTTCGGACGCGAGCACGTCCTTGGCGGCGTCTGCGTTGTTGTGAGCCAGCTGGAAAAGGATGGAGCGATTCGTCAACTCCTGCCCGGTGCCAGCCTTTCCTATGGGTCGCTCGACGGCATTCACGATAAGCGTCTCGACCGCGTCGACGCGACGCTCCGCGGTGCAGGGTTCGATACCGAGCTTTCCGGCTCAATTGAACTCGATATGTGGGAAAAATGGGTATTCCTGGCCGCCGGCGGTGCGCTCACCACGTTACTCAGAGGAACGGCTGGCGAGATCACGCGGGTGAGCGGGGGGCTTTCGACAGCGCAAGCCGTCATCCGGGAGTGCGTACACATCGCCACAGCCGCTGGCTTTGCGCCCCGCCGCGCTGCCCTTGACCGTGTCGAACGCACGCTGCTGCAGCCGGGATCCGGATTCGCGACGTCGATGTATCGCGATCTCATGCAGGGTCAGGACGTCGAAGCCGATCAGATCCTGGGAGATCTCCTTGAACGGGCAGAACTCCTTGGTGTGGATGCACCCCTGATTACCGCCGCGTTCGCGGGGCTGTCCATGTACATGGCCGCCAAAAGTACCGAGACCGGGCGTGAAGGCATTCATTGAGGGGCTGCTGACGTGAAAACGAGGTGAGCATGGCGTGTTCGACGGCGACGAGTGTGCAAGCAGTGTGGCAGCCCCGCCGACTGCCCGGCCATGGCCACTCACCTGGTCCTTCTGACAAAGGCCATCACAGTCGGATCAAGGGGACCGGAACGCCACGAAGAACACCGGGACCGGAAAGCAACGCATGGTTGGCGTTCCGGAGACGCGCCCGACGACAACGGACTTCAGAAGGACCAAACCTCGTCTCCCGCGCGTACCGACCCCACCCTCATATCTAGTGGCGTTCTAAGTATCGACCGGAAGGGATGGGATTTTTGCCAAGTATGGAAGAGCTGGTGCTTCCATACTTTGTGCCGGCGGGGACTTGTTACGTTAAACGCTTTTCAAAGCAAAGGGAGAAGGGGATGGCAGTTGCATAGGGTTCATACACCGGAATGCGCGTGTAGCCCCGCTTCGAGTACAGGGCGACAGCTTCGGGCTGCTGATCCCCAGTCTGTAAAATGACCCGCGAGGCTCCCCCCTCTGCCGCGATCGCTTCGATCTCCCCCATCAGCGCGCCGGCGATACCCCGGCCTCGTTCGCTTTCAAGCACCACGACTCGCTTGACTTCCCACTCCCCGTTAAGTGACCGGAGGGCGGCGTGGGCCACAGGCCCGGTGTCATCCGACACGGCCAGGACGGTCGCAAGCACATCATCCGGATCAACGGCCAAGGCCCTGAGCGCAGCGTCCCGCGCGGGACCAGGCTGCAGGTGGCGCGCATACCTGCTGTGGAGGTCCTCCTCCAGGATCCGCTGGAGCGCAACAGCGCGCTCATCCGTCCAGAGGACCTGTTCAAACCTCAATACTGACACCGGGCACTCCATTTCTTGTCGGCTCTGACGGCGGGAGCTGATGGTTGCCGATTGAACTGTTCCCGGCGGATTCCGCTGTTGATTCCCATCTAATAGATACTCAACAGAAACAGATTCCGCAATATCGGGAACAATTATGTTCCATTTTTGATCGCAACCGATACACTCTTGATGCGGACGCCCGGACGTTTCCCGGGCCCCCGCATCCGAACCGCGAGCAGTCGCTGCCTTGGTCTCACCAAACCGGGCGCGTCGGTCCCTGACACGGGCCATGCTTCACGTGAACTTAGCTCGACTGCGGAGCGGAAGTATGCGCGTCAACATCAATTGCCTAACGATAGGAGCAGCAGTGACAGAGCGTAAACGACTCGTCGCGTGGGATGATCCCGCCGTTGGTGCGGCAGCCATGCCGAACATGAGCGGCCTTGAATACCTGCACTCAATGATGGGCAACAAGCTGCCGCCTCCACCCATGGGGGAACTGCTGAACATGAAGCTGGTCGAGGCGGCGCCGGGAACGGCCACCTTTACCTGCCACCCGGACGAATCCCATTACAACCCGATCGGCGCAGTCCACGGCGGGCTGGTGTGCACCCTGCTCGATTCGGCACTGGGCTGCGCCGTACAGACCACCCTTCCTCAGGGCGTGGGTTACACCTCCATAGAAATCAAGGTGAACTATCTTCGTTCGGTACGGTCCGGCAGCGGTCCGCTGACCTGTGTAGGCGTTGTATCGAAGGCCGGCAGTCGCGTTGCCTTCGCAGACGGCACTGTCACTGACGTCAGCGGCAAGTTGGTCGCTACAGCCACCGGGTCCCTGCTCGTCTTTCCACTCACCTGACGTCAGATGAACATCTCGTTTAAGCCTGGTGGCACTGATAACGGCTTATCGCGAGCTCAGGTCGCGGTGACCGTTTGGCTACCACACACCGGTCCGACGCGATTACCAGTGAGATTCCGGGCTCGGGGTTGGTCGAGCCCGGATGGCTCCTAGCTCACCAGGGGATTCGCTCCCGATCAGAAGGCGCGTTCTGCGGCGTCGACCCTAACTCAGTGGCTAAGCGCCGATGGCAGGTTGCACCTTCAGAGGCCGGGGCGTAGGTCGTGCCGTCTCGGAGCATGGCCCAGAGAACGTTCAGTCGTCGCCGGGCCAGGGAAAGCATCGCCTGGATATGAGATCTTCCTTCATTGCGTTTGCGGTCGCAATAGGTCCGCGACGCTGGGCAACTTTTTAGCGCAGAAAGGCCGGAGAGATAGAACACCCGAAATAACCGTCGGTCGTAGCGGCGTGGCCGGTGATGGTTTCCGCTGATCTTCCGGAGTCCCTGGGGGCCGGGGCCAGTCCGGCGACGCCGGCGAACCGATCGGCTGTCTGGAAGACGGTGAGGTCCCCGCCGGTGGCGCCGAGAAACTCGGCGGCGAGGACGGGTCCGAAGCCTGGCATGATGAGCAGGGTCTGGGCGTGGCGGTGTTCGGTGACCTTCTCGCTGAACAGCGCGTCCACCTCTGCCAGTTCCTTGTCCAGTGTGATGATTTCCCGGCGAGTGCGGCGACGATCCCCTCCCCCAAGTGTTGGGCGGGAACGATGGTGGTGGGATTTCGCGGCGTCTATCGCGGCCTGCGCGACGGCAGCAGAGGAGCGGGCACCGTGTTTCTTCAGCCAGGCTTGGATCCTGGCTTCGCCGGCTCGGCGGATTCCGTCCGGGGTCCGGTGTTGGTGAGCAGCAACAGTGCGGCTTTGGAGCGGCTGTAGTCGAAGGCCCGTTCAAGCGCGGGGAAGTATTCGAGCAGCTGGGCATGCAGGCGGTTGATCGCCCCTTCCCGGTCCGCAGACTTATCGGCACGCCAGGCGGTGAGGATCCGCAGTCCGGTGCTGGTTTCATCCCTGGCCCGCAGAGGCTGCAGGTCGTGGCGCATCCTGGCCTGGTCGGCGATGACGACGGCGTCTTTGGCGTCTTCTCCGAACTAAGAAAATTGCGCGGAAATCATCCATATTACTGGCCGTTTCTGGGGTCGGGTGCCGCCGCCGGCCTTATCGTCTCCCCCGGCGCCGTCAACCAGCCGATACGGTTCGAAGGGATCCCCGGTGGTCTTCAGCGCACCCGACGGCGGCACCACCAAATCGGACAGTACCCGCGGAGCGTGCTCTTCGTTGACCATGAGAACAGAACCTAGCCGATGCAAGCCGGCGGCGCCTGCGGTTCTCCGGCGTGGGTGCGGTTAACACGTCCTTCACTGGACGATGTCAACCGGCGGAGCGGCTAAGCAAGCTTCGTGGGACATGGGCTGAAACCAAGCCCTAACCTGGCTGGTCCAGACCGCTCATCAACCGGCCGCTTCGCCGGCTGCCCAATCCGAAAGGAGAACCACATGGACCCACCCCAGACCAGCCTACAAACGAGGTCGGTTCCGTGCCGGAACCGCCGGACCCGAGACAACCTTGGATATAAGATCCTCCGACAGGCGCCCCGACATTAATCCCCATGGCGTTGTCTAATGGAATGAAACCGTGAGCGGGAAATCGGGGCATCCCCCTTCCGAAATCTTTAACGAGCCATGGTCGTTGCAAGACCCAAAAAACCTGGGTCTTGCAACGACCATCACAACCCACCCATCCCGTGGGTCAGTCCTGTGTCCTCTCTTCGGGCCTGTGCTACCGGCTGCTTTTGCGGACTCGGACTATCTGGCCAGGAGAAGACGCCCTCTTGTCGGCTGGTGCGTTCCTGTCGGCGGACGCCGGGGGTGCTCCAGACAATGATGACGACTTGCTGTGGCCGTCGCTCATCCCCGACGGCCCAGAGGGTAGATGGTCGCGTGGAGCGCGTCCACGCTGAACGTTGGGCCCTCTGGCGCAGCTGCGAACGCGAGAATTCCCCACGTCGACGAGATTTCGATGGCTTGGGAGTCGAGGATGATCCGGACATCACCCCCAAGGTAGGGGACTTCGAAGGTTTCCGCTTCGGTCTTGGCGACGAGATTCTGGGAATTGGCGTCGAGAACGAAGACGGTTTTCCCGGCTGAAGTAACTCGCAGCGATTCCCCGGTCGAGGGAGACCATACGATGTCCCCGGAAAGTCCGGGAAGATCGCCACCAACGACGGCGGAGGATCTGTACTTCTCGAGGTCCGGATGCGGAGTCGCGACCAGTTGGTTCTCCTCGAGGGTGAGAACATGAGGGACGCTATGGGCACTTGCCCACCCCGAATCCAGATCGGCGATGCCACGCATCCAGAAGGTCAGACACGGCCGGCCTTGTGCGTCACGGAAGAATGACGGCGCGTAGTAGCTGGGGCCGTAGGTAAGGCGCCCCCAGGAGCTCGCCTCGAAGCGCCCGTCGGCGTAACTGCCCACGGCATAGCCTGCGTAATGCAGTACGTCATCATCCCAGACCGATGAGACCATCAGGTGGCGGCCGTTGAGGTCGAAGATCTGGGGGCATTCCCAGAGTGCCCCCAGCCATACCGGCTCTCGATCATTGGTCGAACGCTGCAGGGCAACGCCCTCGTAATCCCAGGTATCGAGGTCGGCCGAACTGTAGCTGAGCGCCATGGCAGTGCCATCAGATGACCCTGCTCCAACGAACATCCGCCAGCCCGTCGCTTCTTTGACGAGGAAGGGGTCCCGGTACGCGACGATGTCGAGGCCTGGGGGCGCATCGGCGACAAAGTCTCCCTTCTGCCATTCGATCCAAGACTTGTCCTTGGGGGAAGCGACTCGAATGCGGCCGATGCCGATGTTCGGTTGTGCCGTCGAGGTGTAGAAGATGCGGGTATCTCCGTTGTCGTCGGTGACGAGAGAGCCCGTCCAGATACCCTCGTCACCGTCGCCTGGTTCAATCGCGACCGGCAGCTGTTCAAGCGAGAACAGGTCCGCTCCCCGGGCGTGCCCCCAGTGGCAGTTGGGGGCCCAAATAGTGCTGTCGGGAACGTACTGGTAGAAGAGATGGTATTCGCCGTCTTTGACGGTAATGCCGTGCGGGTCATTGATCCAGCCGCTCTCGGCGACGAAGTGAAACGCCGGCCGCATCAGCCTTCCTGCCCATCGAAACGGGCCCGGATGGCGCGGGCGATCTCAACGTTTCCCTGCTCCCACTCATCGATCTGCAGCCTGCGCTCTTCACGAAGGGCATCGCGCTTGGCCGTGAAATCCTCCATTCGCTTCGCGGCGGCGGCACGGGCCAGCTGTTGTTCCTCGTTCAGTTCCGGAAGAGGCGCCTGGATCACGCGGTCGATCGGGCGCAGAGGCAGCCGCCCCTCCACCCCGGGGATGCCGAGGATTGGCGAGGGAAGGGTCTGATACCAGTACGCGGTCGAGGACCAGTCGTCCGAGAGGTGGTTGCCGTGACCGTGCTCGAAAGTGACCTTGATCCGCTTTTCGAACCGGATGGGGTCGACCATGTGGAAGCGGTAGCTGTGATGGAATCCGGGCACGTTCTCCTCGTGGACGATGGTTCCGTTGAACTGGTAGGCGTTGTGCTGCATACCCCAGGCGTGCCCGAAGTAGTCTTCCATTCCCGTTCCGTGGAGACTCGGGGGCCAGGTGTCGTCGTCGATGAAGATCATGTCGTCTCCCTCGCCCCACCAGGAGCCCTGGAAGTGGCGGACAGCCAGTGTGCACCCGACGTAGTGCCCGCGGCCTTCAGTCTCTAGTGCGACGTAGTTGTCCTTCCCGTCGAGATTCGCCACCGTGGTTTCGATGCTGTTGGCCTGCAGGTCAGGTGCCCAGCCGCTGGGTAGGGCACGGCGCCAGTGTGCATGGAAGAAGAGGGTGTCCTCGGGAAGCGGCTCCTTGACGAGCTCGTAGTCGATGTAGAAATACTGAAGATACGGGATGTCGTTCTGGTTCTCGACGACGATCCTCGCGCGCTTCCCGAAGGGCATCCGGAAGTAGCTGTTGAAGGCAGCGGAGCCGCCGAAGGTGTGGAGCTCCGGTTCCTTGGCGGAGACGGAAAGCGGCAGCGAGTCGTACGAGCCGGAGAGGGAGTTCATCAGGCCGAAGAAATCACCAAGCGGCGCGACCACACTCGGCGTTTCTTGGTCGTCCCAATACATCTTCAGAACAATCTTCCGGTAGTAGTCAGGGTCAACGACTTCCCAGCTCACTCCCAGGGCGTTATGGATCTCCAGCATCGGGACCCCGACGACGTTCGGATCGATCTGTCCGGGCCCCGGCTGGTTCCGGCATGACTGAGTCATCCAGATGTGAGTGATGTACCCCGGGCCTTCAATATCAGCCAGCGTCCTTTCCTCACCGGGCATGACGATCCAGTTATCCCGGTTCCGGCCGGTCTGGTCAAAGCTTGACGCCCGTGCTGTTCGTGCGCGATGGGCCCGGGTCAAGTCCCCGAGGATGCCCGCTGGCGTGTGGTTTTCGGTCACCGTTGTCCTTCCTTGTACTCCCGAGTCTGTCTCTGCCTGCTGCAAAGGGCCGGAAGCATCGAAACGTTTGCGTGTCTGGATGATAGGCTCATTCCAGCAACAAGCGCAACTGGGCCACCGTTTTCCCGACGGGGTGTAGGTTCCAGAGCTGGAGTAAGGTAGTTCCAAGCTTGCGCAAACGATGCGCCGCTACATGATGAGGTGAGCAATGGCGACGATGGTTGAAGTTGCACGCAAGGCCAAGGTGTCCATATCCACGGTCTCGCACGTGCTGAATGGAACCCGCAATGTGGAGCCGGAGACGCGAAAACGCGTCCTTGCGGCAATTGCGTCCACGGGCTATCGGCAGGATGCACTGGCAAGAGCACTCCGGCGTTCCCAGACCGATAGCATCGGCCTCGTAGTTTCGGACGCCGGCGAGCCGGCCTTCGCCGAAATGGTCCACGGCGTCGAGCATGCCGCCGTGGAAAACGGCCTCACTCTTGTTCTGGCGAACTCTGCCGAGAACGCCGACCGGGAAAAGAAGGCCGTCCAGACCCTCCTGAACCGACGCGTGGACGGGCTGATCCTCGCCAGGGCAGCGGAGTCGGACCCTGTCCTGCTCCAGGCCCTGGAACAGGAGAAGCCCCCCACGATCCTCCTGGACCGCATCTTCTCCCAGCTCCCCTTCGACCAGGTCGGCGCAGACAACCGGGAAACCATGCGCCAACTGGTGGCGCACATGATCGTATCCGGCCATAAACGCTTCGCCCTCGTGGCCGGAGACGTCCGCGTGCCCACGCTCCAGGAGCGCATGGGCGGCTTTACGGACGCCTCGCTTGAGGGGCGGCTCGGGCTCGACCAACAGCTCATCATCACCGGAACGGACAGAGAAGCGGTGGCGGACGAGCTCGAAAATTCACTCCGCACCGGCCAAATCACCGCGGTCATAGCCTGCAGTACGCCCCTGGCTGCCCTCAGCCTGCGGACCTTGGCCCGTGTGGGAATATCAACTCCCCGCGACATCGCTTTCGCAACCTTCGATGGCTTTGACAATTCGGATCTGTTCCACCCGCGAGTCACAACGGTCAGACAGCCCGCCTTCGACATGGGGGCGGCGGCAGTGCATCTGCTCGTTGAGCGGCTCCGCTCCCCCGAGGCAAGTCCGCGCACCGTCAGGCTCCAGCAGCGCATCGAATGGCGCGAGTCCACGGAAGACTTTAGCCAGCAACCGGCCATCGACTAGTCCAATGCTTGACAATCACAGCACCGCGTTCTAACGTCAGACAAACGTTTCGCGCAAACGTTTCGACAAAAAGACTTGGGTAGCTCGTTCACTGCCCCCTTCGGCGGGCACCCAACCACCCGAATCCGAGATGGCAACAGCGCCCTCTCGCTCGTCAAAGGAGATGAAAGTGTCCTTCTCAATCACCACCCCCGGACGGGCCCGACGCCTTGCCGCAGCAGCCCTTGTGACTGCAGCCGCTATGGGCAGCCTCGTGGGCTGTTCGTCGAGCTCGTCAGCATCTGACGGCCCGACCACAATCTCGCTGTCCATGCAGAACCCCGACGTCAAGACGGCCGACCCGGCCACCTGGGCCATCATCCAGGCCTTCGAGAAAGCGAATCCCAACGTCAAAGTGGAGGTCACGGGTGAAGCGGTTGCCGAGCATCTGCAGAAGCTCTCCATTGCCGCGCAGAGCGATACGCTGCCTGATGTCTTCTGGGTATACAAGTCCAACGCCGAAGACATGCTCAAGGGCGGGAAGCTGATGAATCTCTCCCCGGTACTCAGCGAGCTTGGCCTTAGCGACAAGTTCCCCAAGAGCACGGTGTCCAACTTCACGTCCGGCGACGCCATCTACGGAGTCCCTTACCAGGGACTCCTCACCGGCCTCTGGTACAACAAGAAGATCCTTCAGGATAACGGACTCCAGGTTCCCGTCACGTTCGACGACCTCCTGGCGGTTGCCAAGAAGCTCAAGGAAAAGGGGATCACCACCATCTCCAACGGGGCCAATCAGTCTGCCTTCAGCGTGTGGAGCTTCCTCACGGATCTCGACCGCTTCGGCTACGCCGACAAGATCGACGGCATCCTGAAAGGCACTGGAAGCTTCAACGATGCGGACTTCCTTCGCCTCTACCAGCACATCGCCGAGCTCCGGGACGCGGGCGCATTCGCTTCCAACGTCTCGACCCAGACCTACCAGCAGGCAGTGGACCAGTTCACCAGCGGCAAGGCGGCCATGCTCGATGCGGGCGTTTGGGGCTCCAGCGCCATTCAGAAGTCTTCCGTTGCAGGGAACGTGGGTTTCTGGGCCGGCCCCCAGTTCAAAGACGGCGTCGGCAACCAGAACATCATCATGAACGTCGCGTCCGCGCCCCTTGTGGTCAGCGCGAAGGTCTCGAAGGACAACGCCAAGCTCGCCGCCGTCAAGAAGTTCATTGCCTTCTACTACGGAGACGAGGCCCAGCAGATACTCGTTGACAACGGACAACCCCCCGTCACGACCTACAAGCCCAAGGTGGACCAGGCAACCCAGAGTGCCCTGAAGAGCGCCCTGGACGCGGCCAGCGCGCCCGGCGTTTCGAGCCCGGAGTCCCAGCCGGACCTCCTGGTATCGACCCCTGTCGCCAACGCAATGTACGACAGCATCTACGGTGTGATTCAGAACCAGCTCACACCCCAGCAGGCCGTCGACCTGGTCCAGGCCGCCGTCCAGTCCAAGTAACTGATCGGCGGCTCTGGCTCTCGACGCCAGAGCCGCCGGCAGCCCTTCACCAGCAGAAAGTCTCAACCCGTGACATGGATAAGTTCCCGCTGGAAGATCCTCGTGATGATCGCACCAGCGCTGATCCTCTTCACCCTGTTCCTCGTCTACCCCGTCATCTACTCCCTTGGCTTCAGCTTCACCAAGTTCCAAGGATTCGGAAACCCTGAGTTCATCGGCCTCCAGAATTACATTTCGCTGGGGCAGGACCCCTTCTTCTGGCGGGCGCTGCAGAACACCGTCATTATTCTCGTCGTCAGTATCGTCTTGCTGGTCCCCGGATCCTTCGCTCTCGCGCTTCTCCTCCGCCGCAAGGTCCCCGGTGGCGGGGCTCTTCGCGCCCTCGTCTTCGGGCCGGCCATCATCGCGCCGATCCTCGTCGGGCTGATCTGGGTCTTCATCCTCGACCCGAAGATCGGCCTTCTCAATCGTCTGCTGGGTTTCATGGGGGTGGCCCCGGTCCAATGGATCGGCGGGGACACCCTGACGCCGTACGCAGTTGCCCTGGTCTTCATCTGGGGCAGCATCGGCTTCGCCATGACCATCTTCTACGCGGGTCGGCAAGTGCTGCCCGAAGACGTCATGGAAGCCAGCGAACTCGACGGCGCCACCGGGTTTCAGCAGCTGCGCTACGTTACCATTCCGATGATGCGCGAGACATTTGCGATCGTCACCATCCTGATGATCACAAGCGTCTTCAAGATCTTCGAACTCGTCTACATGCTCACCGGCGGCGGTCCTGTCCACCGATCCGAAACCCTCGTCAGCTACATGTACTTCACCACCTTCACCAACCAGAAATATGGCCTGGGCATGGCCCTGGCCGTCATCATCACGGTGCTGGGCGCAGTCGTTTCCGTTGCATACCTGGCCCTCTCGCGCGAGCGGAAGACAGCATGAGAACCACCCCGACCGACATCATCGATGAATCCATGAGCACCGACTTGCCCGGAACAACCCCAGACCATCAGAAGCCGAAACGGACCCGGCGCAAGGCCGTGGCAATCGCCTCGGGCGCCCTCGCCTACTTGATCACGTTCCTCGTCGTCCTCCCGCTCCTCTGGATCGTCCTGCTCTCATTCCAGCCAAGCGGAAACATCCTCGGAAACCCGTTCTCACTCACTAATCTGACTCTTGACAATTACCTGACGGTCATCGGATCGCTGCCGCTGCTGAAAATGTACGGGAACACCATCCTGATCGCGGTCGTTGCTGTGTCCGTCGGAACGGCGATCTCATTCACGGCCGCGTTTGCATTGACGCGAATGATCTTCCGGCACAGGAAAGTCCAGTCGAGCCTGCGTTTCTACATCCTCGCCGGCCTTGCGGTGCCTGTTTACATCCTGCTTTTCCCGGTCTACCGCCTCGACCTGGCGTTCGGTGTATTCGGAACGTACGCAGCGCTGATCCTGCCCTACATCGCGGTGTCCATTCCGTTCAATACACTGCTGCTGACCGGTTTCCTGAGGGAGTTTCCGTCCGAACTCGAGGAAGCGGCAATCATCGATGGTGCAGGGCTCGGAAGGCTCTGCTGGACCGTCGTGCTGCCGCTGATGCGACCGGTAATCGCGACGATCCTCATCTTCAACGTGGTCTATGTCTTCAATGAATTCCCTTTCGCGTCGATCCTGATCAACAACCCGGATATGGTGACTGTTTCGCTGGCGGTATCGCGATTCCAAGGACAGTACACGGTCGATTACGGGGGCATGATGGCGGCCGCGACTCTCGTGCTGTTGCCCCAGCTCGTCATCTATGCGCTCTTCCAGAAGCAGGTCATTGCCGGTATGACTGTCGGCGCGGTCAAAGGCTAGACTCCGGCGGCTGCCGCTATTTGAATGGAAGATTCCCGCCGCCGTTCGGCAGGCCGGGTGCGGGGTCCGGAGGACAACCCGTGAGGGTCGTGCCAAAGAAATCATGTCCAACAAGCCACTTGGGCGTGGGACCGGACCCCCGGTCTGCCGGCTGCACGCTCTTCCCCAATGCCAAAAAGCCGGGTCCATTGACACGGCAATCGATGCAGCCAGCGGGCACCCTGGCCTGGGAATCCTTGTTTCACGCCACGACCGTCAGACGCTGACCGTGGAGCTGAGCGAAGAGGCTCCATGCAGAACAATCGTGGAACGCGACCTGGGGACGCCCACCCCTGAGGAGACCTGCCTGTCCTTCTCGCGGCACCGCGTGCTCGAACCGCATTTCAGCCTGTCCTAGCCTTTCCGAAGCGGACGGGAGGACGGGTCCGTCGTCATTCAAATGCCCGACCGCGAACCCGTCGACCTGAAAACACTTTCCCTCCAGCCGGAGCGGCGCCTGCTGTGGCGGGCGGGCGCTCCCGACCGAATTGCGGTTCCCTCCTCTGGTACCTCAGCCGGATCGGCCCTCTGCCGGAACCGGACCGGGAGCGCTGCCAATGGCCACCTCCTGTCCCCAAGTAGGTGCAGAGAGAGCCGGCGTCTCGTGTGAGAGGGGATCACGCGACGAGACCCTGCCCCGGCATCTTCTCCGGTGGGCGCCACATGGCAGGAAACCGGCGCCAGACCCCTTCACGGCGCCATGAGCCCGCGGCAACTTTCGAACCAGATTCAACATAAGGAGTCCAGATGCAAAACCCGACCGTAGCTGATCAGCGGACGCCCGATAGCGGGAGCCAGGAAGTTACTGAAACCAGCCCCGGGAACCGTCAAAAGATGACGTCCGGGGCTTGGCCAGGAAAGCATGTGTTGGTTGTGGGCGAGGCGCTGACAGACATCATCAACACTGCCAAAGGCATCAGCGAGCACCCGGGAGGCTCTCCGGCGAACGTGGCCCTCGGACTCGCGCGGCTTGGCGTCGCAACGTCGTTCCTCACCGCTCTGGGCCGCGACGCACGCGGCGAGGAGATCGCGGCCCGCCTTCGCGCCTCCGACGTCGAGATCCTGCCCGAGTCTTGGTCCCTCCCGGTGACGTCCACGGCCCTGGCGGACATCGAGAGCGATGGTGCTGCCCGCTACACGTTCGATTTGGACTGGCACCTGCCGGTCGAAGCTCTACTCCCGGAAGTTGACCACGTTCACGTCGGCTCGGTGGCGGCCTTCCTCGCCCCTGGCGCAGACCGGGTAGAGGAGATCGTCCGCGAGCTCGGCCAGCACGCGACTGTCAGCTTCGACCCTAATATTCGTCCGGCCCTCAACGGGGATCCGGCCAGCGCACTGGCCCGCTTCGAACGCCTCGTGGCCCTGTCCGATATCGTCAAGCTCAGTGACGAGGATGCGGCCTACCTCTATCCAAGCCTCACTGCGCAAGAGGCGGCCAGAACGATAGCCGGCAAGGGTCGTGTTGTCGCCGTGACGGCGGGAGCTGGAGGTTCCTTCCTCGTATCCGGCGGCGACATCATCGGGATCGAGCCAGTCTCAACATCAGTTCAGGACACGGTCGGCGCTGGGGACAGTTATATGTCCGCCCTCCTCACAGCACTCCTCAGCTTGGGACGACCGCCGTTCAGCAATTCCGAACTGGCAGCCGCGGGGACCTTGGCGGCTCAGGCAGCCGCCGTCACCGTCTCCCGGGCCGGAGCCGAGCCCCCCACTCTCATGGACCTGCAGATCGTGCGCTCAGACGAGCCGGCAATGCCTGCTCGCATCGCAGAACACAGCCCCGGCCCCGCACAGGCGTCGAGCGGTCTCGCACCCGCTCGTTTGATCAAGGGCTGCTCAACGTGTTGAGACTCGAGCACGGCGACCGGCCCGGGGGCACGGCCCTGAAGGTTCCCGGCTGCGAACCGACCGTGCCGCGCGGCCGCGGCCAGCAAGCCACTAGAACCGCGCCCGAGGACCAGGTCGTCGAGGTCATGGCTTCTGCCCGGGCCCGGCCTTTCTCTTCCGACCGGGCTGGCGCTGGGTGCCTTGCAGGCAGCGCATGCGCAGTCTCCGCCCTGCGCTGAGAGGCAGCGATGGACGCCGGTATCCTCGCCACCGCCGCAGGAACCTACGCCGCAACCAATCTCGACGACTTCGTGGTACTGACAGCGCTCTTCGCACTGGACAGGGCAACGGGCGCCAAGAACACGGTGCGGATCTGGGCGGGCCAGATCATCGGCATCGGACTGCTCACTGCCGCAGCCTTCCTCGTGGCCAAAGGCGTGAACGATGTGCCGACGTCCTGGATCCGGTACTTGTCCCTGATCCCGATCTTCATCGGACTCAAGTCACTCCGGCGCCGGGACAGACAGCCCCGCGGGGAGCACCCGAGAACAGAGGCCGTGTCCGCACTCGCAGTCGTTGGCATCACGGTCGCCAACGGAGGAGACAACATGGCCCTGTATATCCCCCTGTTCCACGGCGTCAATGAAGCTGCGGGAGTCGTGACAGCGGGCTGCTTCCTGGCAATGACTCTCTTGTGGTGCACAACCGCCTGCCTCCGCACCCGCTCTGCTCCGGGTCCGGGGACAGCGCGGCGAATGCCGGCAAGGCTCGCCCCGGTCGCATACATCGCAATTGGAGCCACGGCTCTGATCCGCTCCTCGCTCACATGAGCACGGCACCCGGCAGTCCAAAGACAGTATGGCAATCACGGTACCAAGCGAGGACTGGAAGCTTTCCGAAGTCGACGTACGAGCAGCACTAGGACCGGGTCCCGGCCAGAACCTGCGCCGGCGCGAGCAGGGGTGCCCTCGCCCAACTGCGCGGAAGCCTGGCTTCGAAATGCGTGATTTGCCTGTGCCCCCCGATGGAGGCCCTTGACTGAATCGCGCGCCCGGATCCGCGTCTGACCGGAGGCTTCCTTCCCGGCCCTGGAAGGGTCGCCGAACAACCAAGGTGCCCCGCAACGTTGCCGCGGGCACCCTCAGCATGACGTTAGCCGTCGCTGTTGTCAGGTGGGGCCGCTACCAGGCGGAGCCCAGCTGATTCACCGTCAACGAGACAAGGTTTGCTGGATCTGCATGTGCGGTCGCTACTCAAACGTCAAGACCATGAACCAGCTGGGCATCGAGTTCGGCGCGCAGCTGCGCCGGGGTCCGGGAACAGGTACCGAATCTGGATGTGCGCCGGACAACACAGGTTCCCTTCCTGCAGGGCCGGCGAAGGTTGCGCACTCAGCTTCTGAAAGTGACCCTGCTGGCGGTCGATGCCTCTGAGCCGCAGGTCGCCTATCGCTGTGCCCCCGTGGGTCTCGATAGGAGTCATCGCAACATCGCAGCAGGTGCCATCGGTCCAGTTATCGAATCATGAGACTGCCGGGTCACGCGTACCGACTGGCATTCGCGAAAATGGAAGGCTCTCCTATCGTTGAGATCATCCCTCATCCAAATGATGAGCCCGTCGCTTGCCCGGGACTCGACTGTTCCGCCCCATTTTTTGCCGTCCGGCCCTCGAAAAGACACGACGTCGCCGGGCGAGAGGCTTGTCCAGATCAGCAGCGGATGATCACTCGCCTGCTCATGTTCGCTGTCAGGATGAGGGTTGTCCTCTTGTTGATCTTTCATTAATTGTTCTTTCGGCGAATAAATCAGGTGAACCGTTGGTCCCCACACAAGCGGGCTGGTCGGCCTTGAGTTAGGGGCGCGTGGTGAAGGATTCGACCTTGGCGGTGTCGCGTTCGATGACAGGGCCGAGGAGCGTGTCGATCCGGCCCAGCAGCTCCGGATCCAGTTTCACTCCGATGGCGGTGGCGTTATCCACGAGCTGTTCGGGTCGCGAGGCTCCCACGATGGCGGCTGAGACGTTGTAGTTCTGCAGCACCCACGCCAGGGCGAGGGCGGCCATGGACAAACCTGCTTCCTCCGCGACCGGTTTCAGCGCTTGGACCCGTTCGAGTACTTCAGGGCGCATGAACTTGAGCTCGGTTTTCAGCTCGCCTTCCTCCGTCGCGAACCGAGAGCCCGACGGCGCGTCCTGGCCTGGTATGTATTTGCCGGTGAGAACCCCTTGGGCAAGGGGTGACCAGCAGATCTGGCCCAGGCCCAGTTCCTGGCTGGCGGGGACGACTTCTTCCTCGATGACCCGCCACAGCATGGAGTATTGAGGCTGGTTTGAGACGAGGTGCACGCCGAGCTCTTTGGCAAGTTTGGCGCCTGCCCGGATTTCGTCGACGGTCCATTCGGAGACGCCGATGTAGAGCGCCTTGCCTGCACGGACGATGTCCGCGAAAGCCTGCATGGTCTCGTCGAGCGGGGTTTCGTAGTCGTAGCGGTGGGCCTGGTAGAGGTCGACGTAGTCCGTTCCGAGGCGGCACAGGGAGCCGTTGATGGACTCCATGACGTGTTTGCGGGACAGGCCGCGGTCGTTCTTGCCTTCGCCGGTGGGGAAGTAGACCTTGGTGAAGATCTCCACACCTTCGCGGCGCACGCCCTGGAGTGCTTCGCCGAGTGCTGTCTCGGCGCGGGTGCCTGCGTAGGCATCGGCGGTGTCGAAAGTGGTGATGCCCAAGTCAAGGGCCTGGCGGACGCATGCGTTGGCGGCTTCCTGGTCGATCTGCTCTCCGTGGGTGACCCAGTTCCCGTAGGCCAGTTCACTGATGTACATGCCGGATGAGCCGAGTTTGCGGTATTCCATGTCGCGATTCTTCCTTGTCAAGTGTCAAATGCAGTGGGTGGTCCCAGGACGGACCCATCGAGGGGCGGATCTAAAAAGTGAGAGGAATGCTGTTTTTGCTACCCGGGTGAGGCGCCGGTTACCATTCCGGATGGGAGCCGAAGTTCCTCTACGTCCAAGCCCCTTGCGCCACGGACGCTGCACCGTGATGGCCCGCTGGGTTCGACGACAATGCTGCCCTCATGCGTATTGAGCGACACTGAGGTTATTTATGGTTGCCGTGCCCGCGACGGCGTAGACGGAGACGTCGTTGCTGGTCGCGGGTGGGAAGATCAGTTCTGTCAGGGTGACTTGGCCCTCTTGTGCGAAGACTTCAACGGAGCAACGGTCCACATACACCGCGAGCTCGTAGGAGCCGTCCGTTGTCCGGATCGGGGCGGTGTCGACGGAAGCGAAGGACTCGTGGAAGTCTGTTTGCCCGGATTCTCGGCGGTCGACGACGATGAGGCCTTCGGTGGGTCGGATGCCGATGCGGGTTCCCTGCGCTCCGTTGCCGCGGACGACGATCCCGAATTCCTCTGCGGTTCCGGGAACGAAGCTGAGGTCGATGCGTTGGACGCTGCCGGCCGCGCCGTCGAGGACATGGTGGCCGTCGGAGATTTCGACTGCCGCGAGGCTGAACGAAGGGCTCTGCTCTCTCAGTGATGTCAGATCCGCTGCGACCTCCTGCACCATTCGCAAGTTTCCGTCAATGGTGCGCAACGTTACTTCGCGGACCAGGGACATGGGGCTCCTCCAAGGCGAAGTCGGAATCTGGTTGGCGTACTCCCAGTTGTTCATCCAGCCGATCATGAGTCGACGGTTCTCCGGGGCGTCGCTGAACGAAACGGCGGCGTAGTAGTCCCGGCCCCAATCGAGCCACTGGTACTCGGCCAACCGTGCCGGATCCTGGAGGCCGTCGGTGACTGTGGAAGCGGAGGTGAACGTGACGCCGTCGAAATCTCCCACGAAGTACTGACCGGCCGAGCCGTTGTTGGGGCCGCCGGGGTTGAGGTTCACGATGAGGACCCATTTGAGGTTGTCCGGGTCGCCGTCGACTGGCAGCGGGAAGAGATCCGGGCATTCCCACTCTCCCCCGGTCGCGTTCGCCGGACCGAAGCTGCTCAGCAACTCCCAGCTCTTGAGATCGTTCGACTTATAGAGGACCACCTTGAAGTCCTGGGCTTCCACGGCAACCATGACCCAGTAGCTACCGGCGTCGCCGTCGTAGCGGAACACCTTGGGGTCGCGGAAGTTTGCTGATCCGCGGTCCAGCACGGGGTTTCCGGTGTGCTTGGTCCAGGTGTAGCCACCGTCCAGGCTGTAGGCCAGTGACTGGGCCTGGATGCCCTCGCGTGCGGAGGCCTTCTTGAACGCGCTGGTGTAGATGGCGACCAGCGGCGCGTGGGAATCGGTGCCGAATCCGCTGGTGTTGTGGCGGTCGAAGACGACGCTGCCGGAGAAGATGTCTTCTGTCTCGTCGCATGCGATGGCGACGGGGTGCTCGGTCCAGGTCAGCAGGTCTGCGGAGGTGGCGTGTCCCCATGACATGTTTCCCCAGACATTGTCCAGGGGGTTGTTTTGGTAATAGAGGTGGTAGATGCCCTCATGGTGGATGAGGCCGTTGGGGTCGTTGAGCCAGGTGTTCCGGGCTGCGTAGTGCAGTGCGGGTCGGAAAGTATCGGCCGTCGTGGCGGTCACGGCAGTCATGAAGGTCGGATCTCGCTTCTGTGATCGTGGGTGTGGTGATATCCGGTGGCAGGTTCCCATACGGCGGGGTAGGCCGGTCCGTGTTTGCGCCGGCCTACCCCGCTGTCTGGTGTTTAGGAGTTCTTCTTGTAGCGGTCGTAGGCGTCCTGGTAGATCTTGACCATTTTGTCCAGGCCGATGGACTTCAGCTGGGCGATGTAGCTATCCCATTCCTGGTCGACGCCGCCGGAAACGATCCATTTGGCGCGCTTTTCCTTAACGAGCGTCTGGACGTCGGTTTCGATGGTGCTTAGCTGCTGCAGTTCATCGTTGGAGAGGAGGACGTTGGGGTACGGGTCGTTCCCGGCGTGGGGTTTGAAAACGTCCTTGATGGTTTGCTGGCGTGCGGCGGCCCGTGGCTCCGGGGCTACCACGCTTTGGAAGTCCTGCGCGGTGACGATGTGTGGCCCTCCCGGGGCTACTTTCTGACGTTGTTCCCCTGCCGTCGTGCCTGCCGGTGCGGGAATCTGCTGGAGGACACCTTTGTCATCCTTCTGCAAGGCGGTGCCTATCGGACCCCAGCTGGTTTCTGCGGACATGGTGGGGTCATACAGTCGGTCGACCCATCGCATGGTCGCGGCCGGGTACTTGTCGGCACGGGTAATCGCGAACGCGCCGCGGCTGATGTCCGGCCCGTTGGCGACACTGGCGATCTGCTTGCCGTCTTTGCCTTTGAGCACCGGCATCACCACGTAGTCCTTGGCACGGTCCGCGCCGACGGCTTCTTCGGTCTCCCACCAGACGTAGGAGCCGAGGCTTTCAGCAGTGGTCTTGCCCTTGGCCAGGTACGCTTTGTCGTCCTGTGAGAAGGACTCGGGGTCGATCAGGCCGTCCTGGTACCACTTGTGGAGTTCGGAAACGGCCGTCTTATATTGGTCCTGCGCAGCCGTGAAGATGACCTTGCCGTTTTGGACGATGCGGTGGTCGATGTTGTCCGGCAGGCCGCCCAGGGCGGCGAACAGGTCACTGATGTCCGCGCACCACCAGTTGTTGATGAAACTCAAAGGAATTTCATCATTCTTGCCGTTGCCGTTGGGGTCCTTCGTCTTAAAGGCGACGAGGTCATCGTGGTACTCCTGGATGGTCTGCGGAACCGGCAGTCCGAGTTTGTCCAGCCATGATTTGTTGATCGACATGAAGTTCGGGTAGGCAACCAAGCCGAGTTCCTCGACGTTGGGCAGGGAATAGATGTGCCCGTCCGAGGACGTGATTGCCGCCTTGATGTCCGGCCGATCCTTGAGGATCTGTGAGAGGTTCGGGGCGTACTTGTCGATCAGGTCCTCCAGCGGGATAAGAGTGCCGTTGGTTCCGTAAGTGGAGATGTCTGAATCCGAGAAACCCGTGTTGAAAAAGGCGTCCGGCAGGTCCCCGCTGGCCAGGATCAGGTTCTTCTTATCCTTGTAGACGTTTTCGGGCAGGTTTTCCCACTTGACGTCGATGTTGGTGTCTTTGGCCCATTGCTGGACCAGCGGCATGCTCTCGTAGGCCGGCGCCAGAGGTGCCTTCATCCCGGAGAATCGCAAGGTCAGGGTTTTATCGACGATGGGCAGTCCGGTCGGCTTCAGCCCGAAGTCCGACGAGGAATCTTTGATACCGGTCGAGCTTTGCCCGGAGCAGGCAGTGAACATCAGTGTTCCGGCGACAAAGACGCCGACCGTGGCCAGGGCGCGGTTCTTCTTCATGGGTTTCCCTTTCAGGGGTTCCAAATTTGGGTTTCGGTGGGGTTGTTCTAACTTTTGACGGCGCCGATGAGGGCGCCCTTGGTGAAGAGCTTCTACATGAACGACAAGGCGATCATCAGGGGCAGTCTGGAGACGACGATCATGGCGTACTTGGTCAGTCCAGGGATCCGTTGCGCGGCGACATAGGACTCCACGTCCAAGGACTTCCGGAGGCGGCGACGTCGGACTGGATGAACATGATTCAACCGGCCTTCCTTCGTCGGTATGCGGAGTGGAGGTAATGGGCGGAGAACGAGAGAATTCGGGCACCGTCCGCGACCCGCAGAAGCACCTGGTCGGCACCTTCGCTCACCGGGTAGGCGCGTGACGTTAGCGAGACCCGATCATCGACGTAGAGCTCGACCATCGAGCCGTCCACGAGCAGTCGGGCATGTACGTCTGGCGATTCGGGGCGGCGAATGCCGCGACGCCCCTCGGTGTGCTCCGATCGACGGCTGCTCCGCGATCGGTCGATCCAAACCTCTGCGCCGGTCACCCCGAGCACGGTCGTCTCGACTCCGTCGGAACTGCGAAGCACTTCTATCTCGAACCCGGGTCCCTCGACCCGGAATTCGAGGTCGAGATGTCTGCCGCGAAGTGGTACGGAAACGTCAGTCCCTGTGCTCTCGGCATCCGTGATGGTGTGATCGGGTCCGACGGGGCATTCGTGGAGCAAACCGAGCTCCGCGACAGGCTTCACGCTAAGTGCACCGTCTGCGTGGAGTCCGAGTTCCAGCGGGAAGCCGGCGTTGTGGGCCCATCCACTCCCGGCATACTCGTCCAGGCTTCGCTTGTCTTGCGCGATGCTCCACAAGATGCTGCGTCCATCCTGAAGAACGGTGCCGCTCGGCCCGGTGAGATGGCCGCCGCCGTCAAACTCCCTCGGCGCCGGATCATCGGGAGTGAATCGTCGCGACGCGCCGTCCCAGACGCCGATCCAGTGCCAGACGTGCTGAAGGTGATGCTCGCTCTCGCCTGCCCACCAGGGCGCGATGAAAAGAGCGTGCCGGCGCCGTCCGTCCTTGCCGTTGCCGATCGGCAGAAGCACCGGGAGTTCCCACATCACACCCGTCGCCGGGTATCGGGCAACGTCGCCGACAAGCAGCGGCTCCTGTTGCTCCCATCGATCGCCGTCGCGCGAGTGGAACAGGAGGGCCGCGCCGCCGCGTCCTTCAAGGCCTGCGCCCACAAGGAGGAACCAATCATCCCCGTCGCGCCAGACAAAGGGGTCACGGAACTGGCCCGTCACGAGGGGTTCGGCGGAGCCGGGCACGGTGGTCGGCATCTCGAGCACGGGGTGTTCATCAACGGCCCAGCCACTACCGGCCGGGCGGGCCACCGCCACCGTTTGGTCAGGGCGCCGGCCGAAATCTCCGGCAGTGAGATATAGCAGGTGTTCACCGTTGGGGGCGGTGACCGAGCTTCCGCTCCAAACACCATCGGGCGCGACGGTCGTCGATGACGGCGCCACCGCAATGGTTTTGTCTTGCCAGTGCACGAGGTCCTCGCTGATCGCGTGACCCCAGGCGATGTTCCCCCAGTACGGGCCAGCAGGGTTGTGCTGATAGAAGAGGTGATGCATGCCGTCGACTTGTAGCGCGGCGTGGGGCTCGTTCATCCAGCCTTGCGGTGCTGAAAAATGCGCGATCGGACGATGATGGTCTGCCGCGAACCGGGCACGGTCAGGCGCCGTGTCGGCGGCGTGTACCGCTTCTTGTACTGCCGGCGGGTGCGTCGCGGTCAACACCCTCACGGGTCCGAGCAAGCCGCACGCCGCAGCGGCGGGAAACAGGCCCTCGACGAGGTCGCTGTCCGCTGACCGTCCGAGGGTCATTCGGGCGGGAAGCCGGATGTCGCCGGGGGGCGCATCGAAGGTGCCCGCTGGTTTGCCATCGACGCGGAGTTCGGCACGGCCATCGGCGATGGACAGTGCCAGGTGATTCCAGGAATCGAGTTTGAGACGGCCAGTGCCAACAAACGTGATGGGCCCGACCAGTGCCGCTATATGGCCTGACCTGTCGTGGCCCAGCGCGAACCCGGTGTTCAGCTCGAGCGCATCGATGATTGCTGTGAAACCATGTGCTCCGCCGCGTGCAAAGGCGCGCGGGGCGAACCAGGCCGTCACCGTGAGGGCGGGCTCATTGGAGGGGGTGAACTGGATCTCCACCCACGTCGACCAGCCGTCCAGGTATATGGCGGAACTGTCAGTGGTCGGTCCTTGTCGTGGCGCGAGCAATACCGCGCGTTGCTCCGGCGGTTCAGAGCAAATGATGCGCGCGTTGGATCCGTCTGCGTCGGCAGGTTGAACAGGGTTTCCGCGGAAGGTGAGGTCAAGGAGCGGACGGGTGACCCTGCCTCCTAGGAAGCCGTGTGCGGTCGGTCCGGCCGGACCCGGTTGTGCCTTCATTTCGTGTTGAACCGGTCGCAGCCGGTTTGGTCGATCGCCACAACTGTGGCCCGAGCCCGGTTGTTTATCATGGGTTTCCCTTTCAGGGGTTCCAAAATTTAGGTTTTGGTGGGGATCGTTCTAGCTTTTGACGGCACCGATGAGGGCGCCCTTGGTGAAGTGCTTCTGCATGAACGGCAAGGCGATCATCAGGGGCAGGCTGGAGATGACGATCATGGCGTACTTGGTCAGTTCGGCGACCCGTTGCGCAGCGGCATAGGACTCGACGTCGCCCGATAGGTTTCCTGACGCGGCGACGTCGGACTGGATGAGGATGTTCCGCAGCACCAGTTGAAGCGGGTATTTGGTGTCATCGTTGAGGTAGATCAGGGCATCAAAAAAGGAGTTCCAGTTGCCGACGACGTGGATCATGAGCATGAGCATGATCAGCGGCTTGGACAGCGGGAGGACCATCCGGAAGAAGAACTGGAAGTCCGAGGCGCCATCGAGCTGTGCTGCTTCTCGCAGTTCGTCGGGGATGCTGTGTTCAAAAAACGACCTGGCAATGATGAGGTTCCAGACCCCTATGGCCCCGGGCAGGATTACCGCCCACATGGTGTTCAGCAATCCCAGGTCACGGACCACCAGGTACCGGGAGATTAGGCCGCCGTCGAAGAACATGGTGATGATGAACAGCAGCATGATGAACTTTCGACCGGGCAGGTCCTTCCGGGACAGGGCATAGCCGGCACCCAGGATGGAACCGACGCTGATGATGCTGCCCGTCACCGTGTACAGCACGGAGTTGCCCAGACCGCGCCAGATGGCCGGATCAGCGAAAATCCGCTGGTACCCCTCGAGGGTGAAGCCCGCTGGCAGGAACCACACCTTGCCTTCGTAGATCTGGTTCGGGTCGCTGACCGAGGCGATGACGATGAAATACAGCGGGTAGGCCACGGCGGCAACTGCAACAAGCAGGATCGTGATTGCCAGGGTGTTGAATGCCGGATCGGCCAACCGGGCGCGCAGCGGAACCTTGTACGGGTCTGCTGGCCGGCGTTCGCGGAAGAGCTCTTGAGAGGGGATGGTCCTGGTTGTCATTTGGTTACCACAGACTTGTCTTGGTTGCGCGGCGGGCCACCCAGTTGAAGGTCACAAGGAGAGCCAGGTTGAGCAAGGAATTGAACAGGCCGATAGCGGCGGAGTAGCTGAACTGCGCCTGCTGCAGTCCCGCGTGGTAAACGTAGGTCTGGACGATTTCAGACGTCTGCGTGTTCAGGTTCGTCTGCATCAACAGGGCTTTTTCGAAGCCGACGTTGAGCAGGTTGCCGATTGCCAGGATGAACAGCACCGTGATGACAGGCATGATTCCAGGGATGTCGATGTGCCGGATCCGCTGTAACTTATTCGCTCCGTCGACCTTGGCAGCATCATGCAGCGCAGGGTCGATGCTGGTCAGAGCGGCCAGGTAGACGACCATGGAGAATCCGGCCTGCTGCCAGATGTCCGACACCACGTACACAGGTCGGAACCAGTCGGCCGATCCCATGAAGAACACAGGCTGGCCACCAAAGAGCTGGAGAGCATTGTTGATCAGACCCGACCGCGGAGAGAGCAGTACGAACATCATGCCTACAACCACCACCGTGGAAATGAAGGCGGGCGAATACAACACCGTCTGGGTCAGCTGCTTGAACCGCTTGGCCTGCAGCTGGTTGACCAGCAGGGCCAGGACAATCGGCACCGGGAACGCGATGAGAAGGCCAAGGACCGCGAGCCAGACGGTGTTTTCCAGGACTCGCTCAAACTGGAACGAGGAGACGAACCGCTGGAAGTTGGCCAGCCCAATCCATGGGCTGCCGAGGAAACCGTCCACCGGGTTGTAGTTGCGGAACGCGATCTGAACGCCATACATCGGCCAGTACTTGAACACGGCAATGTAAATCAGCGCAGGCGTTAGTAATACGTATAACTGCCAGGTGCTGGCCACCCGTTTCATCCGGAGGGACAATGGTCTTTTGACTGGATGCGGACCGGCGGCCCGGGTCCTAGTCGAAGTTGCGCGGCTCATGCCGCTTTACCTGAATTCGTCACTGAACTCCGTTCAATTAGGGCGCATTCGAGGGCTTCGATCCGGCCGTCCGGTTCGCCGCCCTCGATGAGCATTTCGACTGCGCGCCTGCCCATAGCGACAAACGGCAGGTCCATGGTGGTCAGCCCCGGCTGAAGATACGGCGCCAGAGTCTCTTGATTGTCAAAACCGACGATGGCAACGTCTTCAGGTATCCGGCGTCCCATTTCGGCCAGCGCCTGATATGCGCCCCAGGCGGTTCGGTCATTGGCGCAGAAGATGGCCGTCGGAGGGTCGCCTGCGGCCATGACCTCGTGGGTGTACCGGAGGCCGTCGCCGGGATTGCCGTCCCCGAACCGGACAATAGTCGGATCGACGGTCAATCCGGCCTCGTTGAGTGCCCGCGTGTAGCCGGCGTAACGCCCGAGTGCGGCGGGCAGTCCGCTTTCCAGAGTCTCGATATTGAGCATGGCCACACGGCGGTGCCCTGCATCGAGGAGTCGTTTCGTCGCGGCGTACCCGCCGAGTTCCTCGTCCGGGACGATGCTGGGGATCCGGCGGTCGCGGTCTTCGGAATTCAGCACTACGGACGGAACGCCGAGCAAGGCAGCCGGCACGTCCACTTTCCGGTGGTACATGGACGCGTAGACCACGCCGGCGACCTTGTACGAAAGCATCGCTTCCAAGGAAGCGCGCTCAAGCTCCCTGTCTCCATTGGTGTTTACAGCCAGGACCAGAAGTCCCGATTCCCAGGCGCGCTCCTGTGCGCCCTCGATGATCTTGCCTGCGAAAGGGGCGCTGGCCACGACGTCGCCGACAAAGCCGACCATGCCGGAGACGCCATCACGCAGGACCTTGGCATGCGCATTCGTCCGGTATCCGAGCTGCTCGACGGCCGCTTCCACCTTGTCCTTGGTCTTCCGTGAAAACCGGGACCCGCTGACGTCGTTGAGGACGAGCGACACGGTGGCCTGGGATACCCCTGCCAGAGCCGCCACGTCGTGCATGGTCGGTCCTGAGTTCAAATTTTGCCTGCGCAACCTGACACCTCCTTCGCTGTGTGTTGCATTAGTCATTCGTATAACTAACCGCCTGGTGATCGAGCGTAATACAGCTCACATATCTCCGTCAAGTTATTCTCCCGAACCCGCATCACTGAGAGGGTCCAGTCCCAGGTTATGGGGCACCGTCCCTATGTCCGCCGCCGGATTCACGCCGGCCCAGACACCGTCCCGGGTCAGTCCCTGGTGTGAGGTCCACTCCTATGAGCCTCGTCGCCCCTCAACTTGATGACGTTCAGTAGTCGCTGGTTCGTGCTTTCACCTGATCGTCGCTGAGTCCGGTGACCTGATTGATCCACGTTCCGAAGTCACGGCTCGGCGCGTAGCCTGTCTCGGTCCAGCCGATTTTACTTGGCTTTACGGGAGGGGCTGAAATATCCAGGCCGAACCGCTCGACGACGGCCCGGGCCCCGGGGAAAAGGCGGTCTGCGGTGCCGATTGGGTCAAGTTTCCACTCGGCCAGGTCTGCGGCCGGGACTGCGTCCGGATGAAGGGCATCCAACACCAGCCCGCCGTCGTTTGCTGCCACATAGTCCACTGACAACACGATGGCGTCGAGCACATCATTGCGATCTACCCGCTCGTAGAGCAGACCGCGACCATAGTCACGGGCCCAGTCCGTCCAGGGCACCAGCGAAGCAGGGCGGACCGCAACATATGATATGCCGTGGCGCCTCCGGTGGTACTCCAAAAGCTGCTCGCCGATGACTTTCGTGAATCCGTAGACGTCGTTCGGCTCATGCCAAGCCTGCGAGGAAAGCCAGACCACTTTCCCCACGCCGGCGGCGACGGCCGCCTGCAGGGTGCGGAAGGTGCCATTTACATTGAGGTCCCAGAATTCCGTTTCAGTGTGATCGGCGACGTGGATGCCGTGCAGGGCCGGCAGGTGCACGAGAATGTCGGCGTCGACCATCGCGGCCTGGAGGCCCTCTCCCGTCCGGACGTCCGCCGCGTCGAAGCGTGCTTCCGCAACCAGTCCACCAACGGGTTTAAGGTCGGAGAGGGTCAACTGGTATCCAGCGGCTAGGAGTCGTGGGGCGAGGCCACGGCCGATGTTCCCGCCGGCACCGGTCATAACGACGCGCGTGCCCCTTGGTGCGGTGGCGGCATGGTTTCGGTGATTCATTACGTTCCTTTCCGGAAGTCGGGACATGCTGGAGGGTTTCTCCGGCATGCCCTGATCCGGGTCTTCGGCAGGTTCGTTGCCCCGAGCACGCCTGGCTTGCCTCACGGGCGGCTAGATCGGGCCAGCACCGGTGTGTCTGGCGAGACCTCGGCCGGATGATCGACGGGGTGACATTTCTGCCTTGACGGCAGCGGCCGGCAGGGCAGATCAATGCGTGGGAGCGCGCCGCGAGGACGGAGGCCGGGCTTCGGGACGCGCTCCTGGCGCGTCTGTCAGGGGGTCGGACGTATTGCTGTGTCCGGGCTGTAGGAGGTGATCTGGGAGGCTGTCCCGCTGTCGAGTACTTTCGAGTGGGTGGTCGATGCGTCGAGAACGACGTGCTGGGAAGCGACGTCGCTGACCACGTGGTTGAGCGCGACGACGTTGGCGTCCCCTCCGGCGATCAGGATTTGGGTCGGTTGGGCGCCGGCGGGGGCGATGTTGGCGGGCGGGACGTTGTAGGCGAAGAGGTTGTCCGAGATGAGGTTGTTGTCTCCCGCGACGTGGACGACGCCGTAGAGGTCGTCGAGGCCGTTGCCGCGGCCGATGAACGGCGGGTACCCCTCGTTGGTCCGGCGGATGTGGTTGGCCGTGATGAGGTTTTCCTTGCAGCCGTTCAGCAGGCGGAGCATGCCCGGGTAGAAGCCTTGGAGCCTGTTCGAAGTGACCGAGCACCGGTTGCAGCCGCTGAATTCGATGAGGCTGCGGCCCCGGGGGAAGAGGTTGTTGCCCGTGACGAGGAGGCCTTCGTGGTTTTCGGCCAGGAGCGTGACCCCGTCAGGACCGGCGCCCATGTGATTGCCGCTGACAGTTGTCGCCTGCCCGGCCCCGGTGAGCTCGACGCAGCTGCCGCATTCGGCGATCATGTTGTCGTTGACGCGGAGTGCGTCCGCGCCGCGCACGATCAGGGCATGTTCGAGGTAGACGAATCCCATACCGGTGATGTGGAAGGAGTCGTTATCGGAGGCGACTTCGATTCCGGTCTTGCCGTTGTGGTAGCTGTTCTTGCCGGGGGTGAAACCGACTCCGTCGAGGCAGAAGTCCCGGAACACGATTCCTGAAAGACGCGGATCCCCCGCCCGCTTGACGAGGAATGCCTGGGGCGCGCTCGGAGAGGTCAGGACGCGGATGTGGCTGGCTCCGGGCTGGAGGTTCTGCCATCCGGTCGGGTTCGAGTTGTCGAGGATGTTTCGGGAGAAGAAGCCATGCCCGAAGCCGGCGATGGTCAGGTAGCTCACATCGACGACGACCTGGGTGTGCAGGTCGTAGTCGCCCGGAGGGATGATGATCGCGGCTCCCGGACGCGCGTCCGGGGACGTCTGCCGCTGCTTGATGTCGGCGATGATGTCGTTGATGACCGCCCCGACGTCGGACTGCGCGGTGACGTCCGGGTGCCCCTTGATCCTCCATGTGGTGACGTCATATGTGTTGGGCGAATTGAGGGGTGCGCCTTGCTGGCCGTCGGCCGCATTAGCATTCTGCGTTGTTCCGAAAGTCAATGCAGCCGCAAGCGTTCCGGCGGCTCCCGCACCGATCAGCCGGCGGCGGCTTGGATTCGCATTTTCTAGATTCTTTCCAGTTACCACGGGTTTCTCCTCTGTATGAGATAAGACTGCTGTTCAGAATCGGGCGTTGCCGGGTCGGCCGCCGAAGACTTGACTGTCCTTGTCATCTGCCCTCGGCGGCATCACGCTTTTGTTCCGGGAAACGGCTAATGTCCCACGTGGACTAATGTCACAACTGACGTGCCAAACCGTTTGGGCTAACCAGAGATGACACTAGAAGCGCGGCATGACGGCTGTCAACGCCAAAATTCGGACAGAAGTTTTTGGCACATCCGACGGCGTCTACCAATGATTTGTGACTCTTGACACCCTCCGCGCCCTGCGTGTAATCTGTTGCCAAGTCGTTTTGGCAAAACGGTTTTTCATCCTATCCCGTCTTCGTATTCCGTTCCCGAGAAAGGGAGTCGACAGCGATGTCCTCTCGAAAAACAATCTCCAGGCTTGCCGCCCTCGGCAGCCTTTCAACCGCGGTAATCCTGGCCGCGACCGCATGCGGCGCAGGAGGCCCGGCGACGTCCGGAGGCGCCGCCGGCAGTTCCATCAACGTCCTGGTGGAGGCAGGCGGACATGCAGAACTGCAGCCCATCGCCGACCAGTGCAAGAAGGACACCGGGGTCAACGTCAACTTTGTTGAACTCCCCTATGACGGCCTCTTCAACCGCCTCTCCAGCGAATTCACCTCCGGCACTGTCTCCTTCGATGTTGCGGCTCTTGACTCCGTGTGGCTGCCCAGTTTCAAGGACGCCCTGCAGCCCATCGATGAGCTCTTCACTGACGAGGCAAAGAAGGACATCTTCCCTTCACTGGTCAAGGAAGCCAACGTCGACGGCCACTTCATTGGAATGCCGGCGTGGACCAACGCCGAGATAGTCCTCTACCGCAAGGACCTCTTTGAGGACGCCAAGAACAAGGCCGACTTCAAGGCCAAGTACGGCTACGACCTCGCCGCCCCGAAGACCTGGCAGCAGTACCAGGACATCTCCGCCTTCTTCACCAAAGACGGCATGTACGGTACAGACGTCAAGGGCGGCGTTGAAACCGAATACCTCGCCCACGTGCTCCAGGCAGGATCGCCCATGGTTCTGGACAGCAACAACAACGTCGTAATCGACAACGCGGCCCACAAACAAGCGCTGGATTTCTACACCAGCCTCGTCAAGGACGCCCCGGCCGGCGCGGCCCAGGTCGACTGGGCCGCCGCCCAGAACCTCTTCAACCAGGGCAAGACAGCCATGACCCAGTTCTGGGCCCACGCGTACCGGCAGATCCCCAAGGACTCCCCGGTCTACGGCAAGGTCGGAACAGCCCCGATGATCGGCGGGTCCGCCGGTGTTGCCGGTGTTCCCGGCCCCTGGTACCTCTCGGTCCCGAAGGCAACCAAGAACACGGACGCCGCGAAGAAGTTCGTCAAGTGCGCCTTCGACCACAATGATCTGGCCATCCAGTCAAGCCTTGGCCTGGCAGCACGGGTCTCCGCCTTCCAGAAGTACCAGGACCAGCCCGGCTACGAGAGCTTCAAGCCGCTGATCGAAACACTCAACGCTCCCGCGACGGCAACCCGTCCGGCAACGGCAAAGTGGCAGCAGATCGTCGACACCGTACTGGTTCCGATGCTCCAGAAGGCCGTCGCCGGCGGAGACAGCACGACCTTGCTGGCCGACGCCAAGACCAAGATCCAAGCCCTCCTTAAGTAAGACTCCGCGGCCGGCAACAGCCCATGGCGTTGCCGGCCGCGGCCCCAACCAGCGGAAGAGAATCCCGTGCGCATCCCAGATCGCCGCTTCGCCCTTTACCTGATGACCCCGGCGGCGTTGTTCCTCGCAGTCTTTGTTGCCTACCCGCTGTTCCGGTTGGTCACGGACAGCTTCTTTAAAATCTCCCCGATCGTCGGGGGCCCCCGTGACTTCGTGGGCCTGGACAACTACGTCCGGGCCTTCACCTCGGAGGCCTTCATCGGTGCAGGATGGCGGACCCTCGCCTACACCCTGATGGTGGTGACCCTCGAGTTCACCCTGGGCCTGGGCATGGCCCTCCTGTTCACCACCTTGGGCCGGAAATCCCAGGTCTGGCGGACCATGTTCCTGTACCCGCTCATGATTGCCCCGATCGTGGCCGGCCTGCTGTGGAAGTTCCTCATGATCGACAACTTCGGCCTTCTCGGCACCCTGCTCAGCCAGGCCGGCATCCTGCAGAACCCAAACCAGATCGGCTGGCTGTCGAACCCGGACATCGTCCTGTTCTCCGTCGCCGTCCCGGACATCTGGCTCACGACATCGTTCATGTGCCTGGTGCTGTTCGCGGGCCTGCAGAACATCCCGGGAGACCTCATCGAGGCGGCCAGGCTCGACGGCGCCCGCGCGCCGTCGCTGCTGTTCCGGATCATCCTTCCGCTGCTCCGGCCTGTCATCGCCGTGGCGCTGGTGGTCCGCGGCATCGACGCAGCCCGGGCCTTTGACACCATCCTCATCCAGACCAACGGCGGACCACAATCCGCCTCCGAAACCATGAGCCTGCTCATCTACCGCACGATGATCCGGTTCGGCGACCCAGGCCTCGCAAGCGCCATGGGCACCATCTACCTGCTGGCCATGCTCGCCATCGCCTTCGTCGCCGTAACCACCATCTGGCGGCCAGGAAAGGACACCTGATGAGCTCGGCCCAGACCCCCGACGACAGCGGCATCCTGGCGGCCGCCGTCCCCGACCGGCCACGCCACGCCGGCATCGCATACCGCAACGCGCCGGCACCGCACCAAACGGAGAGCACCATGCCAAGCCGAACAGCGACTGCGCCTCAGACCACCACGGAACCGGCGTCGGCCGGCACAGTCCGCAGGCGCCGCGGCGTCAATCGCGAAGGACTCGAAGCCGGCAAGCGCAGCACCAGGACCATCCTGTGGATCCTCCTCGCCGCGGCGCTAATCCTCTACGGCTTCCCGTTCCTGTACCTGCTGTTCACGTCCTTCAAGACCCCGATCGACACCATCGCCGTACCGCCGACCATCCTCCCCAAGGAATGGACGCTCGATAACTACATCAACGCCCTGGGCCGCAATGGAGTGCCGGCGTCGTTCATCAACAGCATCCAGACCGCCGTCATCAGCACGCTGCTGTCGCTCGTCTTGGCCGTCCCGGCGGCCTACGGCATCACACGCTACAAAACAGCCAGTGGCAGAGTGTTCATCATGGCTGCGCTCGTCACCCGCATGGTCCCCCCGGTCGCCATCGGCATCCCGCTGGCGTCCATGATGGCCTCGGTCGGCCTGGCCGACACCCCGATCGCACTGTCCATCGCGCACACAACCATCTCGCTGCCGCTCTCCATCTGGCTCATGTCCAGCTTCTTCGAGGCCGTCCCACAGGACCTGGAAGAAGCAGCTACCGTGGATGGCTGCAGCCGGCTCGGAGCCCTGTGGCGGGTGGTCATCCCGGTGGTCTCCGGAGGCATCGCCGTGACAGCGATCTTCGCCTTCCTCGCCTCCTGGAACGAATTCCTGTTCGCGCTACTCATGACCGCCGTCCGGTCCCAGACCACACCCGTGGTCATCGCAAACTTCCAGACCCAGTTCGGACTGGACTGGGGATCCATGACAGCCCTCGCCGCCGTCTACTCGATCCCCGTCATCCTTCTCACCCTTCTCTTGCAGCGCAAGATCGTCGCAGGCATGACCCTCGGCGCCGTCAAGGGCTGAGAAGCCACAGCACAAAGGGAAGAACCAATGTCAAGCAACAACCACTACGACGTGACGACGTGGCACGTCGGCAATCCGTCCGAGGACGTCGGTGAAGTACTCAACAGCATCATCGCTGACATCAAGGACCGGCAAACGGCCACCGACGCGAACAATGGAGGAAAGCCAGGCGCGGTGATCTACATTCCGCCCGGAGACTACCGTCTGCGTACGCAGGTGCTGATCGACGTCAGCTTCCTCAGGATCCACGGCTCCGGACACGGCTTTACGTCATCGAGCATCCGGTTCAACGTCCCCGAAGACGAATGGCCCGACCTGCATGAGCTATGGCCCGGGGGGAGCCGCATTCTCGTCGACCTTCCCCCCGGCGGAGACGGAGAGGAATCCAAGGGAGCCGCCTTCTACGTTGAACGAAGCGGAAGCCCACGGATCAGCTCGGTCGAGTTCTCCAACTTCTGCATCGACGGGTTGCACTTCGCCCCGGACGGCTCGGGAATGCACCCCGAGAACACCTACGTCAACGGCAAAACCGGCATCTACGTCGCAAACGCCAATGACTCATTCCGCGTCACCGGCATGGGGTTCGTCTACCTTGAGAACGCCCTCACCATCTACAACGCGGACGCGCTTTCCGTTCACGACAACTTCATCGCCGAATGCGGCAGCTGCATCGAGCTGCGCGGGTGGGGACAGGCATCGAAGATCACCGACAACCTGGTCGGAGCAGGGCCCAAAGGTCACTCGATCTACGCCGAGAACCATGGCGGGCTCCTGATAACCGCGAACAACGTCTTCCCCCGCGGTGCGAGCAGCGTCCATCTGGACGGGGTCACGCGATCAAGCGTCACCAACAACCGTTTGCATTCGTTCTACCCTGGCATGGTGATTCTCGCAGCGAACAGTTCGGAAAACCTCGTGGCCACGAATCACTTCCTGCGTGACCACGAGCCCTGGACACCCTTCCTGGGCGTCGACAACGGATTGGACGACCTCAACGGGCTTCTCTGTGTCAGCGGCAGCAACAACTCTGTCATCGGGAACCACTTCTCCGAGATCATCGACTCACAGAGCATCCAGCCCGCGGGTGCGACGCCCGTCATCATCCGGCTCATCGCGGGGGTTGGCAACTTCGTTTCCAACAACCACGTGGTGGCGATGGACGTTCACGCCAAGTCAAGTGACTCCTGCTTCTCGGCTCAGGTGGACGCGCTGTTGACGACCGAAGCTTCGGACGCCCTCGCCGTTACGGCCGTCATGGTCGATCCCGCATCAGCCCGGAATACGATCCTTGATTCCGGAAGTGACGCCCAAGTTATCGCGGACAGGACTGTTAACGCCTTCAGGGCCACACCCGCGGTCGGTTTCCAGGCGGCACACGAACCACTTGTGGTTCAGTAGCCCGCTCAGGCCTGGCGAGTCCCTCGGGGATCGCCATCGGGCCTCTGGGACGAATAGAACGTACCCAGCAAGTACCCGGACATAGAATCAGCATCAACATAAGGACGTGGGAGACCAATGAACAAGTCAGTTGGCATCAAGGACGTGGCAGCCGCAGCCGGCGTCTCGGTCACGACGGTCTCCCACGTCCTCAATGATGTTGTCTACGCCCGGGTGGGGGCGGAGACGAGGGAACGGGTCCACGAAGCGGCCCGGCGTCTCGGATACGGCCCGAACCGGCTGGCGCAGGCGCTGCGCACCCAACGTTCGGGCATGATCGGGTTCATCAGCGAGGAAATCGCCACCACCCCGCACGCCGGCCGGATCATTTTGGGGGCCGAGGAGACGGCACGTGCTCGCGGATACCGCATCATGATCATCAACTCCACCAGCACCAGCTCCCAGGATTCCAGGGAAAGTGATGTGGCGGATCTGCTGGACCGGCAGGTAGACGGCATCCTCTACGCCACCATGTATCACCGCAAACTGGCCGTCCCCAAGAACCTCGTCGGACTCCCCGCCGTCCTGGTGGACTCCGAAGACATCAGCCACACCGTTTCCTCCGTCATCCCCGACGAAATCGCCGGTGCGAGGTCGGCCGTACAAACCCTGATCGACGCCGGACACACCCGCATCGGCATGCTCAACAACACCGACGACGTCCCCGCCACCCACTCCCGGCTCAAGGCATTCAAGGACACACTCGCAGGTGCCGGGCTGCCCTATCACGAAGAACTCGTCCAGTCCGAGCCGTCGGAGGTGCCCGGCGGCCACCAGGCGGCCCTGCGCCTGCTGAAAACCCCAAACCGGCCCACGGCCGTGTTCTGCTACAACGACCGCATGGCCATGGGCGCGTACCGGGCCGCCGGGGAACTTGGCCTCAGGATTCCGGACGACATTTCCATCGTCGGTTTCGACAACCAACAACTTATTGCCGAAAACATCTACCCCGCCCTGACAACCGTCGCCCTTCCGCACTACGAAATGGGCGCCTGGGCCACCGAAAACCTGATCGACGCCATCGAGGGAAAAACCGACCTGCAGCTGTTCGCCGCTCACCCGACCCTTCTTCCCTGTCCCCTGGTCCTTCGCGATTCCGTCGCCTCCCCAAAGCATCAGGACGCTTCGAGCAGAGCAGCACCGGACTCACCTACTCGCCCCAACACCTGACCTTCGAGCGCGCCCAGTAGAGGACGCGCCCAACCCTCCAAGGACCCCGAATGCACAGCACCCCAGTTCCCCCATGCCCTGAAACGGATGTCGTCGTCGTCGGCGAGGCCATAATCGACATCATTGACACCGCGGCAGGGCCCGTCGAGTTTCCCGGCGGATCAGGGATGAACGTCGCGTTCGGACTCGGCCGGCTAGGCGTCAGCACCGCATTTCTCACCGCACTGGGCAGGGATGAACGCAGCAGGAGCATCCAACAACACCTGGACACCGCGGGAGTACGCCTGTTCCCGGGAGCCGAACACCTCAACCGCACCTCCACTGCCAGGGCGCTTCTGGACAGCAGCGGTTCCGCAGAGTACGAATTCGACTTCGAATGGAACCTCCCCCAAATCAGCCCCACTTTCCTCCCGAAGGTGCTGCATACGGGGTCACTGGCCTCCTTCACGGAGCCCGGAGCAACCCAAGTCCGGTCCTTGCTGGAGTTGTTCTCCCGCCGCTGCTTGATCACGTACGACCCCAACATCCGCCCGACACTGCTCCCCAGCCACGCTGAAGCGCTCAGGACCTTCGAACACACAGTTGCCCTGGCTACGGTTGTGAAGCTCAGTTCGGACGATGCCCGGTGGCTTTACCCGCGCACGTCTCATGACGACGTCGCGCGGCGACTGCTTGATCTCGGGACTGAACTTGCAATCATCACCGATGGCGCATCCGGATCCTATCTGCGCTCGAATGCCGCCGAGATCGAAGTGCCGGCACCACCAGTACTCGTCAAAGACACTGTCGGCGCAGGCGACTCCTACATGTCATCGCTTATCGCCGGCCTCATCGAGGACCCCGAGGCCGATTTCGGCTACGGCAAACTCCTCCGCCTGGGAACCGCCGCCTCGCTCGCTGCGGCCATAACGGTCGGAAGGCACGGAGCGAACCCGCCAACGCGGGCGGAACTGATCCGATCCCTGGAACTGGCCCAGACTTCCCGAAAGAACTCCGATGACTGAAGCAACGACACACCCTGCCGGGGGCCGCGCCGAAGAAACCGCCCCCGCCATGCGCCCGATACTTCACTACACAGCCAAGAACACGTGGCTGAACGACCCCAATGGACTCGTGTGGCACCGCGGCGTTTACCACCTCTTCTACCAAAACAACCCCTTCGACAACGTCTGGGGCAACATGTCCTGGGGACACGCCACCTCAACCGACCTTCTGCATTGGACCGAACACCCGGTGGCCATCGCCTGCGACGAGGAAGAAGACGTCTTTTCCGGCAGCATCGTGGTAGACCACGGCAATACGTCGGGATTCGGCACAGCAGAAGATCCTGCCCTGGTGGCCATCTACACGAGCGCCTTCAAGGAAGGCTCGGCGCACCAAGGGACACAAGCCCAGTCTCTCGCGTTCTCAACGGACGCCGGCATGACCTGGAGCAAATACGCAGGCAACCCGGTGCTTGCCCGCGGCTCGGCCCATTTCCGGGATCCCAAGGTGTTCCGCTACGAGGGACCGGCCGGTTCCTGCTGGATCATGGTGGCGGTGGAGGCCCAGCACCAGCAGGTTGTGCTGTATCGCTCGGCCGACCTCAAGGGCTGGGAATACCTGAGCACCTTCGGCCCCGCCAACGCCAGCGGCGGCGAATGGGAATGCCCCGACCTCTTCCCGCTCCCCGTCGACGGAGACCCGGACAACGTCAAATGGGTCCTGGTGGTCAATATCAACCCGGGCGCCGTGGCCGGCGGCTCCGGAGGGCAATACTTCGTCGGCGACTTCGACGGGGTGCAGTTCACCGCCGACCCTGATTCGCTCGCTCCAACGGATGCCGACGGGAACGTAGATCTGAGACACTGTCTGTGGCTCGACTGGGGACGGGACTACTACGCCGCCGTGTCCTTCAGCAACGCTCCGGAGAACCGCCGCATCATGATGGGCTGGATGAACAACTGGGACTACGCCAACTCCCTGCCCACGTCCCCGTGGCGCTCCAGCATGTCGCTTGCCCGCGAGATCGAGCTCGCGACGGTAGACGGCTTCCCGCGCCTGGTGCAGCGCCCCGTGCTGCCATTGGACTCCGGGGAGCCGGCCCGCACCATCCAGAACATAGAGCTTCACGACTCCCTGTTGCAACTGCCCCACGCGATGCCCGGATCAGCCCAGCTGATCGACGCCGAGATCCTGCCCGGCACGGCACGGACCATCGCGTTCAGGCTCCTCAGCGCACCGGACGGGAGCACCGCAACGGTCCTCACCTTCGATGCCCTGACGAGCCGGCTCACCCTGGACCGGCGCAACTCCGGAAACACCGCCTTCCACGATAAGTTCGCGTCGGCTGAGTCGGCACCACTGAAGCTCGACGGCGGCGCGCTAAGGCTCCGCATAATCGTCGACCAGTGCTCGGTGGAGGTCTTCGCCCAAGACGGCATGGTTGTTCTGAGCGATCTGGTGTTCCCCCGGTCCGGGAACCTGGGCACCGACGTGTGCGTCGAAGGCGGCACAGCCACGGTGCGGAAACTGGCCGTCACGTCCTTATCCTAATGGCAGCACCCCACCCCACTGCAGTGCCCACCCCCGACCTTGCCGGATAGAGGGCCAGCCGCCGGCAGAGGCTCACGACTGGTCTATCGCCCGTTATGGAGTTTGGTGGAGGGTGTGGGCGACGCGGTAGGAGTCGGTGCCGGGTTTCCTGGAATCTCTGATCGCCCAAGTCAAAGCAGTCACCGTACTGGGTGTACTGGTTCGCGGGAGGCTGTCCGGGGGCCCGGCAGGTCTATGACGCGGTCGACCATCCCTCATGGCAGGCTAATCCAAAGGCAAACGTCAATGACGGGGCCCGAGGCGAGGTTTTGGGGTCCGAGGTTGTCCGGGAGGCACTATCCGGCCCTGGATCAGGACTTCGCTGCAGTCGCATCGTCGCCACCTTCTTGGTTGAAGCGCCGGCAAAGATAGGAACATCAAGGACGGGCCCTGTCCCGTGTAGCGTTCGCGGACCTGAGTTCCGCCTCGAGGCGCCGGTTGTCGGCTTCGAGGACCAGGACCATCCGGATGCCGGCCAGGTTCAAGCCCAATTCCAGCAGCTCGCCGATCCGCCGCAATGTCACAAGGTCGTTCTCGCTGTACTGGCGGGTCCCGCCCAGGGTCCTGCCCGGTTCCAACAAGCCTTTGCGTTCATAGAGGCGCAGGTTCTGTTGCCCCGTTCCCACCAGCTCGGCGGCAACGGAAATCGCGTATACGCCCCTCCCCCGATCGTCGGTCTGTCCCATCGGGCACCTCCAAAATCCGTCGAAAATCAGGCTTGCCCTGACCCCTGCGCAGTGCTATAAGAAATATATACCAGCCACCATAGATCGGCTGGGTTGACGACAAAAAATTGCGATCTGCAAGGAGTGACACACCATGCTGATGCGAACGGACCCCTTCCGTGAATTCGACCGGCTCGCCGAACAGGTGCTCGGCACCACAGCCCGGCCGGCGGCCATGCCGATGGACGCCTGGCGGGAAGGCGAGGACTTCGTGGTCGCCTTCGATCTGCCCGGAGTCAACGTGGACTCGGTGGACATCGATGTCGAACGCAACGTGCTGACTGTCAGAGCCGAGCGCCCGGACCCCGTCGGCGAGGGCACGGAACTGATCGCCTCCGAACGCCCCCGCGGCGTCTTCAGCCGACAACTCATCCTCGGGGACGCACTGGACACCGACGGCGTCAAGGCAAGCTACGACGCCGGCGTCCTGACCCTGCGCATCCCGGTGGCGGAAAAAGCAAAACCGCGCCGCATCGAAATCGAAACCACCGGAAAACAGCGCCAGGAGATCAACGCCTGACCGCCGGCGCAGCCTCCCGGACCGGGAGCACCACAGCGGCCCACCATGTGAAGAGGGCGGTCCGGTTCACAGACCACGCCACAGCGCAGCCTGCGCACGGATGGATGAGGTCCCGAGGATGACTCCCGCAACGATGGTCCCCGGCCGAACAGGCCGGGGGCCATCCCCTCCCCCGCCCACGAGAACACCATCTAAAACACACACCACTGCCAACTATGAGGAACAACGGCCCCGACCTTTACTGCATCCTGCATATCGTCCCCACAGCTACGGCGCGCGAGGTGACCCGCGCCTACCGCACGCTCATGCGCGGCCTGCACCCCGACACCCGGGCGGCCCGCGAACCCCCCACCGGCCCCGGGCCGACGGAACCGGAGACGAAGACGCAGGAAGAGCTGCAGGAGCTCCGGGACATCATGGCCGCCTACGCCATCCTCAGCAACCCGGAAAAGCGGGCCGCCTACGACCGGGAGCACCCGCGTCCAGCCGCGAACGCCAAGCCGCAGCGCCCTGGCGCCGCCTCCGTTCGGATCCCAAGGTCGCTTCCCGCCACGTCCCTGCTGATCGGACCGGTCATCTGGGAGCCGCCCGCGGGACGGTCCGCGGGAATGCCTGTCCGGCAAAGGTCATATCCGCCAACCGGCTACACGCTGATCCTGCAGATCAGGCGCTGAGAGCCGGAAAACCACACAATCCCAAGGAGCCCCCATGAGTCCCTGGCGCCCGTACGACAGCCAGTTGATGCCCGCATTCTACGAACGCTTCGAAAAGCGGTGGGGCAAAGGAACAGCGCCGTTCCTGGACCCCGAGACCCACGAACAACCCATGCCCCGGGCCCAATGGATCAACCCGGACACCGGCGCCGCCGTCGCGGTCGTCCCCATCTGGACCGAGGACCCCCAGCACCGCTCCTTCGGGGTGTTCTACCTACCCCCGGCAGGCGATATCTGGGTCCTGCGGCCCGGCTACACGAAATACCTCGAAACCGACACTAGGAACACCGAGCAAGCCAGCCTGCGCAACGACGCCTTCCGAAAAGCCGTCGCCCACGCCAAGGAATTCATCTACGGAACCCAACCCTGAAAACCATAATCCGGAGCACACCATGACCCCTCCACAGATCAGCCAGTTCCTCCAGGACTGCATCATCAAAGACGACACGAACGACTCAGGACTCGACGCCGACGTCTTCTACGGGCTCTACATCAGCTGGTGCTCCCTGCACCGCAAAATCCCCCTCCCCGACCATGCCTTCCGCACTGCCCTGCGCCTCGCAGGCTTTGTTAAGGAAAAGGACGGGAAGGGCAAAAAGGGAGTCTTCCAAGGCCTGCGCATGACGGGACCAGCCGCCGTGGACTACATCCTCAACAGCAGCGCCCAAACCCCGGCGGACCCCAGGTAGAGCAGGAGGCCACCGTCCGGCCGGACCCTGTTTCCGCCTGGTGTCCGGCGCCCACGCCGTACCAGGTTTGTAGCGCTGCTGCTTCCCGGCAAGCGGCCCGCGGGTTGGGTGGGCGGTGGCAAGGAAACGCACCAATGACCGGTGTCACCTTTGCCGGGGCATTGGCGCCGCTACCGCCGAGAGCATCTTCCAGGGAATCGCCCTCGTGGACGATCGCAGGCCGCCGAACCGGCCGCGGGCTTGAGTACGCCCTACGTGTTTTAGCTGCTCGTGCGTCGGTGACCTGTCCGAAGTGATTTGGGGGTGGTCGCAGGAACCCTGGCAGTGGTGTCTGCGGGCCGCGCCCGGCCCGTCACGGGGGGAGGCAAAGGGCCCAAAGAAGATGCGTGTCACGCCATATGAGGTCTGGCGTCAACCCTCCCGGAGGGTCCACCGGGCTCTCAAAACAGGGCCCACGAGGAGGGTGTGGATGGCCGCCGTGCGGCGTACCTTTGTTGTGGCGAGCTTCGCATATCCCCCATTTGCGCAGCCGCCTGGAACCCGTGCGTTGGAGGCGCTTCCGACTCGCGCGGGGGTTCCTGATCGCATTGCCGTTCGCGGCGTCCCGTCGGCCGACCGACCGACCGCCCCTGTTGCCTGTCTTTCAGCGTTCGCCGGGCGTACGCTGATCACGTCCCCGGTACCGGACCGGCCCGGGTCCTTTGCCTCCGGATTCAATCAGTAAGGGAATCACCATGGAGATGAACATCAGGGACCACTGGGATAGCCTCAGCCCCGAAACCCGGCAATGGCTCACCGAGAACCCCGGGTGCGTGGTGCTGCCGCGGACGATCACGGAGACGATCCATCAGGAAACCGGAATCACCGCGCACTCGGACCAGCACGACCAAGCCAGCCTCTCCCCCGAGGACCTCGACTTCCTCCGGGCCCGGGCCGAAGCAACGCCCGCCCCGCTGGAGCACCGGTTCTTCGACGCAATACAGCAAGGAGAAGGCTGACGCTGAGCGTCAAAGAACAAAGGAGTCCCCCAGTGAATGCAGAACCACAGCCCGCACCGGAGCCGTCCCACGCGCCAACACCCGGCGCGGGCGCGCCGGCGGGGCGCCGGCCGGTGGTCACGCGCGCCGGGATGGTCTGGACGGCCACCATTGCCGCCCTCGTGCTCCTGATCCTGCTCATCGCGTTCATAGTGCAGAACCAGGACGCCGCCAGGGTAAGGTTCTTCGGTCTGGACGGGACAATCTCCCTGGGCATTGCCCTGCTCATCGCCGCGGTCGGCGGCGGGGCCCTGGTCGCCGTAGCCGGTGCAGTACGCATCATCCAGCTCCGGGCCCGCACCCGCCGCACACCAACACCGCCACGGCCCTGACACCAACCACGACACCACACCCGGCAGCGAACGGCTCCGGCTGTCCGCGCAGGGGCATGGCCGGCGCGGGCCTTGAAGGGACCGACTGCGGGCCTGCCCTGTGGGCTCTGAATTCCTAGAGTTGTCCCCATCCGCCAAGTAGCTGATGAGTAACTTGTACTGAAGGTTGTGGGAGTCGTTGGCCCGGGGCGCCGATCAAATGCTGGGCTTCGATCCTGCATCCGAATCGGCATACCTGCCGGTAACTCAGGGAATCATGCGAAGATATGGTCCGGACTTCGCGTGGTTAGAGGATCCCGTGGCAACGTTATCTCTTTGACGAGGGGCTGAACCAATGCATATCACCGCCAAAGAGCTGGCCAGGCTCATTCCGGCGGACTTCACACTCGGCGTGGCCACGGCCGCCTTCCAGATCGAAGGCGCGCTGAACGAGGATGGCCGTGGTCCGGCAGGGTGGGATGTTTTCTCGGCCCGACCCGCGGCGGTCGTCGGCGGTGACAGCCCAGAGGTTGCGTGCGACCATTACCATCGGATGCCCGAGGACGTGGCTCTGATGAAGCAATTGGGCGTGGATTCGTACCGCTCCTCCCTATCCTGGCCGCGCGTCCAGCCCAGTGGCAGCGGTCCAGCGAACCGGGCTGGACTGGACTTCTACGACCGTCTCCTGGACGAACTGCTCGCGAGCGGGATTTCCCCGATGGTCACCCTCTACCACTGGGACACGCCCTTGCCCCTGGATGACGCCGGCGGCTGGCTCAACAGGGACACCGCCTACCGACTCGGCGAGTTCGCCGCCATCGCCGCCGCTGCCTTTGGAGACAGGGTGGCCCGATGGGTGACCATCAACGAGCCTGCCACGGTCACCACGAATGGTTACACCCTCGGGCTACACTCGCCCGGGGAATCCCTACTGCTCAAGGCGCTGCCCACTGTCCACCACCAGTTGCTGGGTCACGGCCTCGCTGTCCAGGCACTGCGGGCAGCCGGCGTTCCCGGGGAGATCGGAATGAGCAACGTCTATTCGCCCATGGTTCCGAATTCCATCAATCCCCTGGACAAGCTGAGCGCGGGTTTCATGGACATCGCGCAGAACAGGCCGTACGCGGACCCGGTACTGACAGGCAAGTACCCGGACCTGATCCGTGCCGCCAAGTTCTTTGGTTCCTTCGACCACCCCGACGAGGACATGAAGGTCATCTCCCAGCCGCTGGACTTCTACGGGCTCAACTACTACATGCCAACCAGAGTCGCCGCGGGCGCCGGCGACGGCGCCATGCCCGCCAACATGGCGGAGGTCATGGGAGACGACTTGAGCGCCGCCGGTGGCGCCAGCGCTCCATTCCACCTTGAAGCTTGGCCGGAAGCGGACATCACCGCCTATGGGTGGCCCGTGAAGCCTGATTACCCGGGCGTGACCCTAAGGGAGATGGCAGAACGGTACCCCAACCTGCCCCCCTGTCATCCTCACCGAGGGCGGTGCCAGTTTCGAGGACATAATCGTCCGTGACAGGCGCACGAACACCACCTTTATCCCGGACGAGCGCCGGCTGAAGTACCTATCCGACCACCTCGAAGCCGCACTGAAGGCCACAGCACCCGGCGGACCAGCCGAGGGAATAGACCTGCGCGGCTATTACGTGTGGTCGCTGATGGACAACTTCGAATGGTCCGCCGGCTACAGTCAGCCGTTCGGCCTGATCCACGTGGACTTCCAGACCCTGGCACGGACGCCCAAGGCGTCCTGCTTCTGGCTTCAGGAACTCATTGAGGAACGAAACTTAGCCGCCCATGCGCGCGCCCACACCACCAAAGACACGGATCCCGGACAGCAGCCCAAACACGCCGCCGACAACTGACTTCAGATCCGGCCCTTCCAATCGCTCAGGACAATGCCTCCCGGTCCCACTGAAACACTAGACGACTCAACAACGAAAGATTCCATGGAGGCGCCCAGGAATGGCCGCCGTTGCAGCCACCGCCGGCGGTTGAAGGCCGGACGAGGCCCCATCAGACTGACATACCCAAGTCATGCAGTCCGGTCCCTACCCACCATGAAGAAGAAACAAGACCACAGACCGCTCCCCATCCAGAGAACGCGAGGCAGAGGACCCCACAAAAGACCCCGAAGGAACACACAAAAAGCTGATTTGTGCACAGTCAGAGAGCCAAAGGCCCCCTGACCTGCGGAAACACGTGCCCAAGGTGGGACTCGAACCGCATTCCAGGCCCCGGAAACACAGGGAAGTCCAGAAAACCTAGCCAGTACGGGCCAGTCCGGCACCGGAACGGCCGAGTCCGACGGCAAGAGTGTGCACATTGTGCACACCCCGTTTTTTGACCTGAACTCCCCACCGACCGCGCGTCGAAGAGTTCCGGCCATCCGTTTGGGACGCCTTCCAAAGGAGCTCCGATAACCGTGCCCTTGAACTCGCCAAAGGTCAAGAACCTGGCCGCGGGGCATGCGAAAATCCCATACGCCCGGAGCGCGCGTCCTTGGCCATTCCGCTGATTCCCATGACGAGGATGGAGCCCGCGGATCCTACTGAGCCGCGTCCGGTGAAGATGCAGCGCTCATTCCAGGGCGCTCTTTTCTGATAACAGTTAAAGGTGCTGTGTCGAAGAATCGGTATTCCCCCATGGGGGCGCGGATTGTTCCGGCGGCTTCCGCTTTCTCCCGGATAAAATCATGGTCACCTCTGGAAAGTACAACCTGTCCATTCGGGTCAAACTCAATGTCCCCGTGCCGGTCTTTGCAGAATTTCGCCGACATTGCCGGTGGCAGGAGCAGACTTGCCGGATTTTCCAGGAGCCATGTCCGGGTCTCGGAATCGAGCCGGTCCCACTCATCCTTGATGTTCACGCTTGCTGATACCGCCTTCCTGTTCGCTTGCCGAAACTGAATTCCGTCCAGACTACGCCCGACCCCAAAAAGAATGGTAGGAACTCTTCTATGCCGGAATTGTCCACTGATCCCCGGGGCAACGCTCGGAGCTGTTAGTGACCCCTAATCAAAAACGGCCGGGCTGCCCGGCACGAAGATGCTGGGCACCCGGTGCAGTTTGAACTGGCCCATTGTGATCCTCGCTGCCGAGTCGTCACGACTGTCGAGAATGGGATTTAGTTGTGCAATCCACAACATGCGCCGTGGCCGCCTGTTCCCGGATGTCCCTGACCGCGGCGGCTGCTGTCGCCATGTCTTCGTACGCCTCCGACCTTGCCAGGGTTTCCCCGGCGGAATTGACGAGGTTTATCCGGACCCCTCGCGGTTCAGCGTCTACAAGTTCAAATTGGCCAGGCATCGGTGTCCCCTTCACGATTGGCTGCGTTGACGTTCGTGCCGGCGAGCGTCGCCGAGACAAATATTATATGACAACTATGTCAACAATTATGAATTGTTGACAGAAAAAAATATCTGCTATTCCTGCACGGTCAAGAACGGTCCTTATCCTCGAGCGCCCCGAACTTTGGGGATTACCCGGTAAAGAGCCCAAGTGCTGCGCAGTTCTTGTCCAAGACATCCGGAGCTGCTGCCTGCTGGAGGACACCCCCAACCTCCTGCCGCGCTCCGGATGCCGCTGGGGTCTGCGGGCAGCGCATGGAGGATTTGCTGGAGGGGGCAGAACGCCCCAATCCGAGCTCTGCGACAAGCGGATCGACCAGTAGAGACGTGAGCTCATCCGCCGCCGCGAAGGGCACTCGTGCAGTGCCGCGTTCACCATGGATGCCGACGCCAAGTTCGACCTCATCAGGACGCAACCTCCTACTCGTCCTCCCCCACGCGCAGCGTGGTCGGGGTGATCTCGCTGATGGGCTGCTTGCTGATGTCGACGAGGTGGACGTTGGCACGGTTGAAGGCTTCGTAGTAGCCGTGGCCGACCGGAGGCCGTTTTGCGCCGTCGGGGTAGCCCTTGGGGGTCAAGAGCTCGGCCGTCTGCGGATCGAGCGCGGTTTCCCGGATCTTCCGGCGGACGAACTCGGCGGCGTACTCGTTGGCTTCAGCGGATGTGTCTAGGTCGTCGAAGGTCGAGAAGAAAAGCCGGAAGCGGGAGCTTCAGTGCACTTCTGTGCTCTGTGGTGCGGCCAGTCTCGCTGCCTTTGGGGCGATGGGTGTTGGCACGGTGCGAGCGGCGATGACCAAGGTGAAGGCTGTTGCAAGGCCGAGAATCGCCCAGGCGCATATTTGCCGGCCCGGGAGGTCGGTTGTCGCAAGCCAGCGGATGGCATAGTTCGTGGTTGCACCCACGGGAAAGGTGAATACCCAAAACATTTGCGTGAAGGGAAGTTTGCGGTATTCGGGGAGGAGCATGACCTGCATCAGCACCATGATCAACAGTACGCCTGTCAGTCCGAGCTGGATCGCGCCCAAGGGTCCTGGATGTGACACCATCCACGCGATGTTGGCCGTTGCCGGCGCAGCCAGATAGGCGGACAGGCCGACCTTGGCGGCCGGTAGCACCTCGCCGCCGGTCATCAGGCGGACGGTGACGACCGTTCCTATCACCAGCCAGAAGAACACGCCGACGCCAAACGCGGCCATGGCCGCACCATGGGCGTGGATGCTTGAGAACCCGATGCTGGCAACGAAGGATCCGGCCGCGACGGGCAGCAGGTAGCCGGGATGGATGGATTGCATGGATACCCCGCCGGTGACCCAGTGGGCAAGGAGCTGGGCAGCGACGATGGCAAGGCCGGCAATGAAAGCCATACACAGCCAGGCGCCCCATGGCGGCAGATACTGGCCGTAGTGCGACGAAAGCAGGATCCCGATGAGTGGGATGAAGGACGCAAAGGGCCCTGCCACTTCGTGTCTCAGGTCGGCCCGGAATGCTCCTTTTCGGCGAAAGCCCCGGAACACGTAGACGGCGGTCAGGATCACCCACAGGGAGCTTGCTGCCCCGTAAAAGACTTCCTCCGGCCACATCGGGGATCCGAGAGAGCTCCTCGCGGCGGACCAGCCGCCGCCAAGACCGGCAAGCCCCAAGGGAATTCCGAAGCGGCTCAACGCCGGGATTCCCGACAGGGCGGCCGGGGGCAAGGCGCGATCCGTAGGGGCCGGCGTCAGGGCGTCAGAGGTGCAGGTATCAGTCATGTTGTCAGAGCGCCTGGTTGGTGGGTGAAGATGAGCAGCGTGCTCGTCGCGGTGGCGAGGAGTTCTCCCCCAGCGGTGCTGAGGCGGCCTTCGGTGAATATCACGCGCGAGCCGGTTTTCACGACTGACCCCTCTGCGCGAAGAGCACCCTTCTGGAGCGTGATCGGTCGCAGATACTTGACCGCCAGGTCAATGGAGGTGTAACCGATCCCTGCTTCCAAGGTACTGTGTGCCGCGCAGCCGAGCACCGTGTCAAGGAGCGTGCAGGCCAGGCCACCGTGCACCATTCCTAGGGGGTTGTAGTGCGCTTCGCCCGGCCAGCACTGGAACTCGACGTGACCGTATTTCGCATCGACGAGATCGAAATTCATGAGGGAAGCGATCGGCGGCGGCGCGATGCTGCCGTCGCGGAGGCCGGAAAAGTAGTCCAGACCCGACAGCCGTGGCAGCTGTTCGAGCGCGATTGCCGGATCCATCCAGGTGAAGGTTTCCGAGCGTTGCGCGGAGGCGTTCGTTGACACCAGGGTTTCCTCCTTAGGTTCTCTGCAAGTCTTCAGGCTTTGCCGCGGTCATGCCGGGGAACTGGATGCCAGGACCGGGTACAGACCCGAGATCGGACCGGACAGGCCGAGCTTCACGCCGGCGCTGATCTCGTCCACGATGACCTCGTAATCACCGTGCTCGAGCCCATCGAAGGACTTCCGTGCGACTTCCTCGGGGGAGGTCTTCGGGGCATCCACGCCCCTGGCCATGGCCGTGTCCATGTAGCCGACGTGAACACCCGTCACCTGGGTGCCTTGAGGTGCCAGTTCTACGCGGAAGGAGTTGGTCGCTGACCACAACGCGGCCTTTGATGCGCTGTAGGCGCCGGTGAGTGCGATCCAGCTGAGCACCGAGTGGATGTTGAGGACCGCTGATGTCTCGCTGGCGGCAAGCACCGGTGCGAACGCCCTGGTCATGGCGACGGGTCCGAAGAAGTTGGTCTCCATGACTTCGCGGATCTCCTCGTCGGAGAGTGCCAACAGAGTGTCGGATTCGACGCTCGTACCGGCGTTGTTGATCAGGACTGTGACGTCCTGGGCCTGGGCGACGGCGGCCCGGACCGAGTCAGCGTCGGTGACATCGAGGGCGAGGGGGACGACCCGGGGATCGTTCCACTCTTGCGGGCGGCGTGCGGTCGCGTACACCTTTGCAGCACCCCGGGCGAGGGCCTGTTCCACGAGCTCGCGGCCCAGTCCTCCGTTTGCGCCGGTGACAAGGACGACGGAGCCAGATAGCAGGGGCATAGTTTTCTCCTGATGTCGGATAGGGCGGCGACGCGGTTGTCGCGGTCTCAGAACATCAGATTAGCCGAGTCAGTTGGATTTTCCAACCGACCTGTATACTTGGCGAGAGTACTGAAAGCAGGTGGACGATGAATCGGCCGAACGAAAAGGCAGTAAATGCGCCGAGGGCGTGTTTCATCGCGGCAGGCCTCGACGTTTTAGGGGAACGGTGGGCCCTGCTCGCCCTTCGCGAGATGTCGTTGGGCGTTCACCGGTTCGATCAGATTGCGCGGAATACAGGCGCGTCCCGCGACATCCTGACCGACCGGCTGCGCACACTCGAAAACCGTGGCGTGATTGAGCGTGTCCAGTACTCCGAGCGCCCCGCGCGCTACGAGTACCACCTCACAACCTCCGGAGCGGAAGTCGCGCCCATTCTCATTTCGCTCGCGGCGTGGAGCAGCACATGGATGCGCGACGAGACGCCCCGCGCGTCTTACCGGCACAGTTGCGGGGCGGACCTGAAACCGGTGGTGTTGTGTGCGGAATGCGGTGAGGAGTTCACGCCAGGAAGTCTGTTACTGGGACCGCTTGTGTCAAGCGCGGGTACGGAGCCGGCGTCCGGCCAGTAACCACAAAAACCGAACGGAGGACGACGGCGGTACGTCCCGCCGTCGTTCTCTTGCCACCGTTTGAGTCCGGCTTTTGCCGGCTGATTCCGGGGACTCAGCTCTCAAGTTCCTTTTCGAAGCAGACTGACGCCGGTATCGCGGTGTCGTAGGGCGGATAGGCCGGTATTTGTCGGTAGCCGATCTTCCGGTACAGGGCTTCTGCTTCCGGTTGTTTGCCGCCGGTTTGAAGAATGACCCGTCTGGCGCCGGCCGCAGCTGCGATCTGCTCCAGCCCGGCCATCAGTCGAGTCGCCGCCCCGAGGCCACGCGCTGCGGGGTCAACGATGACACGCTTGACTTCCCACTCCCCGTCCAGCAGGCGAAGTGCCCCATGCGCTATCGCATGCCCGGAGGCGGTGACGACGAGGACGTTCGCGACGAAGTCTTCAGCGGGGACGTCCAAGGCCGACCTTGCCGCAGCCGGAAGGGCGGGTTCGTCCTCCGTGGCGTACCGGTCGAGGAGTTCCTTGTTCAGCAGATCCCGTAACCGAGCAGCACGCGGATCCTCAAAACTAACTTCTTCGAGATTCAGAACCAACTTCTCACCCGACACCAGACCTTCCTTCAGATTAGCGTGGAATCATGCTGCCGACCCCTGGAAGAAGGAGTCGACGGCGGCCGAAGCGACAGCCGTACTGGAGCCCCCGGTCTGGGGACTCCAGTATGACGTCATGGTACTGCTCTGGGCCGCTCAGTGGCGCGCACCAGCCACTTGTGCCAATGCCTCGCAGCGCCCGCGGTACCCTACCGAACGCGGTTCAGGTGCCCATGCCGAGGTGTGCTCCGCATGCCACGTCGAGTGTTATGCCGGTGATGTAGCGGTTGTCCGGGTCGGCAAGGAAAAGGATGCCGCGGGCGACTTCGTCGGGTTCGGCGAACCGGCGCATTGGAAGTTCCGCGGCGCGTTTGGCCCGGTTGGCGGTTGCATCCGGGCCGGAGTCTTTTGCGAACTGCGCCCACAGAGGAGTGTTCACGGGGCAGGGTGCGATGGCGTTGACGCCCGGGAGCGTGTTGGAAGGACACCCGAAGGGGAAAAGGCAACGGCGAATGCGGGGCATCCTGGGGGCAGGGCGGAGTCCGGCAAGCAGGAGTGCGGCGTGGAAGGCGTGATCGGGGACGGGGACTTTCCGGTTCAGGCAGCAAGCCCGTAGAACGCCTCGGTGTCGATTCCTGACTACCGCTCCCCCCCTGTGCTCATCCCGGCTGAAAGAACCCGGCCCGGTGCGTTTCGTGAGCCGGCGACGGTGGTCTGGCTCTCTCCGCCCCTCCGGCCTCAACACGCGGACGGCCCGTGCCGATCTCTGTCTTGGCCGGAGAGCACGGTCAAGAAGGGTGGAGACTGGATGCGATTTAGACTGGCGTCATGGCTGAGAGCGTGCCGCGGTCGCTGCGCCCTCCGGTCGCGCTGGCGTTGGCGAAGGCCATGGAAGCAATCTCTCCCACGGGCACCCTTCCTGGTGATCTGGTGTTTGAGCCCAAGTGGGATGCCGGGAATATGCCCTGATAGGGGCGGAAGGGGTGTCGTTGTTTTCCCGGCAAGGCCGAGATTTGCGCAGGTATTCTGTCGGCGTGAAGCGCACTTTTTCTGGCTTTTGCCTAGCGGGAGCGCTGTTGTTAGTGCACGACAGGTGTCGCTCACTTGTCGTCCTCCATCGCTAGGTCTCTGGAAGATCTGAGGAGGTGCGCGGTACTAACCTTCCAGATCAATCCCCGTTATTTTGGCCAACTGCTCGAGGAGCCGGTCTTGGAAGTTGCTGTCCCGGGCTACGGCGGCGACCGGTGCTGGTCGGCGGTGGTGCCAGACCGAACCGGTGTGCCTGGCGTCCGGACTGTCGCTGACAGCGAGCCATGTCTGAGTGAGGTGGCCTTGGTCGAGGTCGTCGGTGGCGTATGGGCCGCCCATACGGGTGGGCACCCAACCAGGGTCGACCGCGTGAGTGATGACCTCTGGCCAGCGGTGGGCGATGGCGAGGGAGAGCGCGGTGACGAAAAGCTTGCTGTCGCAGTAGGCCTGGGTGCCGTTCCAGCGGCGAGCGGTCCAGTCAAGGTCGTGGAGGCTTTGGTCGCCGCTGACGTGCATGTCGCTGGTGAGATATATGAGCCGGTTCGGCCTCTGGATCAGGCCGGTCAATAGGTAGGGGGCCAGAGTGTTGACTGCCAGCACTCGCGGGTGTCCCTCCGGGCTGCGGTTAGGGCCGGGGTCGCCATAGACGCCGGCGTTGTGGATGATGGTGTCCATCCGGCCGAGCTGGTTGACCTGGTCGGCCAGGCTGCGGGTCTGCTGGGCGCTGGCGAGATCACCGACGACCACGGCCGCGCCGCGGTCGGCCAGATCCCTGAGCGCGGCGGCCCGGTTGGTGTCGCGGGCATGGACGACGACCTGGTGCCCGTCGTCGAGCAGGGCGACAGCTGCGGCCCGTCCAAGCCCTTGGGCCGAACCGGTAATCATGATGCGGGCCACAAGGGTCCTCTCGTTCGTTCGTCAGTTGAGGTAGCTGCCGACAGGCGTGTTGTCGACGTAGATGCGTTGGTCGGTGAACTTGCCGTCAACGAGGGTAAAGATTGAACAGGCGTTGATCTTGATCTCCCTATCGTCGTGGAGGCGCCAGATGGTGGTGACCTCGAAGATGACCACTCCACCTTCGTCCTGCCAGACGTTGGTCAGTGGGTGGGCCAGCGACTTGACCTTGCCGAGCAGGGCCGTCATCTGTTCCAGCACGTCGGCACGGCCGGTGATGGTCGGTGCGTTAGCGAAGGACAGGGTGATGTTGTCGGCGTAGTAGGAACCCAGTCGTCCCGGGTCTTTGGCCTCCATGGCGTTGAAGTAGTCGGTAAGGATGTCGATGGTGGCTTGGTCGGCTTGAGGCATGACGGGTTCCTTTGCTGGTGATGAAGGGATGGGCTGCGCAGTTCGCTTCTGGGTGGCGGGGTTGAGCACCTTAGTCGGTGGAGGCCGTTCCGCTCGCGGCGGACGGCTGTTCCGGTCCGTCACCGGTGCGGTGATGGAAGGCTGCGGGTTCGCTGGCCAAAGCGGTGAGCGAGTCTAGCTGCGCCGGCTCGAGCTCGATGTCGGCTGCTGTGGCACTGGCTTGGAGCTCTTCGGGGGTCTCGGCACCGACGATGGCCGAGGCGACGGCCGGGCGGGACAGCAGCCAGGCCAGCGAGGCCTGATACGGCGCCAGCCCCCATGCTCGGCTGAGTCGCTCGGTCTCGCGGGCGACGACGATCTCGGCGTCGGTGAACCCTGCTCCGGCGAAGCGCTGGTCACCGGAGACGTCGCGGTCGAGAACCCGGAGGTCGGCGAGCAGGCCGCCGTGCAACGGCGCGTAGGGGACGATGGACAGCCCGAACTGCTGGCAGGCGGGCGCGAGTTCGCGTTCGGCGGCTCGATCGAGGAGGTTGTACTTCACCTGTACGGCCACGGGCGCATTCAGCCGGCGGTCGTCCGCGATCCACAGGGCCTGCGCGACTTGCCAGGCGGGGTGGTTGGACAGGCCGACGTAGCGGAGTTTGCCCTGCCTGATCAGGTCGTCATAGGCCGCGAGGGTCTGCTCCAACGGCGTGTCGGGGTCGGGATCGTGGGCGTAGTAGAGGTCGATGTAGTCGGTCTCCAGGCGGCGCAGGCTGGCTTCGACCTGACGGATGATGTGGCGGCGTGACAGGCCACGGTCGTTGACGTCGAGCCCGACGATTCCGTTGGACTTGGTGGCGACCACCATCTCCTCGCGGCGGCCGCGGAGCGCGCGGCCGAGGATCTGCTCGGCGGGTTCACGGTCGGCCGCGGCCGGGGCGCCGGGCCGGTCGAAGACCGGCATGTTGCCATAGACGTCGGCGGTGTCGACGAAGTTGATGCCCAGGTCGATAGCGGTGCCGACGACGCGGTTGGCATCCTGCGCGGTGGGAGCGACCCCGAACGTGGCGGTGCCCAAACAGATCCGGGACACATTGACGCCGGTTGAGCCGAGGATGGAGTACTTCATCAGCAAGTTTCCTTGTCTTCCGTGGTGGGAGGCGGGGCTAGCGGGCGGTGTAGCCGCCGTCGACCGGGAGCGCGACCCCGATGACGAAGCTCGCGCCCGGGCTGCACAACCACAGCACGGCAGCGGCGATCTCTTCGGGTTCGCCCAGCCGGTTGATGGGCTGGTTGGCCAGCGACTCCGCAAGGTCGAGCTCGCCGGCGGCGAGCATGCCGGTGACCATCGGAGTGGCGATGGTTCCGGGGCAGACGGCGTTGATCCGGATCCCGCGGGGAGCGTACTCGAGCGCGGCGCTGCGGGTCAGTCCAAGCACACCGTGCTTGGTGGCGTGGTAGGCGGCCCGCCCGGGGTTGCCGACCAGTCCGCCAAGGGAGGAGCAGTTCACGATGGCACCGCTGCCTTGGAGGCGCATCCGGGCCAGTTCGTGCTTCATGCAGGCCCATACTCCGCGGAGGTTGATCGCGGTCACCCGATCGAAGGCCTCGGCCGGTTCGTCGGCCGCGTCACAGACCGGGAGCTGGATGCCGGCGTTGTTGAAAGCCATGTCGAGCCGGCCGAACCTTTCGACGGCGGTGGCGACGAGCGCGGCGACCTGCTCCTCGTCCGCCACGTCGCACGGCACGGCGAGCACCTGGTGGCCGGAGCCGGCCAGCTCCGCGGTGACATCGGAAAGCGCCGCCTGGTTGATATCGGCCAGCACCACGGCGGCGCCGGCCTCGGCAAACGCGCGGGCGGTGGCCAAGCCCATACCGGAGCCGGCGCCGGTGACCAGGGCGACCTGGCCAGTGAAGTCGTAGCTCGGATTCATCGGTGCTGCCCCTGGCGTCGCCGGTCAGGCGTTCTCGTGGGCGAAAACAACAGCCATCCCTCGCCGGTGATGAAACACATTCGCGTGTCAGTCATTGTTCTCCTCGGGTAAGTCGTTCCGGGCGTCCGCTGCGTTGGGCAGTGGCAGCCGTCGGGTGGAAGGGGCGTAGCAGGCCCCCGCTCTCGGGCGGCGCGTGTTTGCGTCGAGGGCCTGTTGGCCAGGACTGTTTGCCCCTCTCTGGCGATAAACTATAACCGAGTGGTAGGTTTTGGTCAATGGAATATGAGATAGTGATGCCCATGCCAAATAGCACAGGGACTAACGCGCGGGGTCCCTACCGCACAGGGATCCGGCGGCGGGAACAGATCGTCGCCACGGCGATCGCGGTCTTCGGCGAGTACGGCTACGCCGGCGGATCGATCCGGACCATCGCTGAGCGGGTCGGGGTCTCCCATGCGACGCTGCTGCAGCACTTCGGTAGCAAAGAAGGACTCCTGACGGCCGTGCTGCAGGAGTGGGACCGCCGAACGGTGGAAGCCAGCCTGGCCGGTGTTGTCGGGCTGGACTATTTCCGCCGGTTGCCTGAGGTCATGACTGCACATCGAAGCAACCGGGGGCTGCTCGAGCTGTTCACCACCATCGCGGCCGAGGCTTCCAGCCCTGCCCATCCGGCCCACGTCTTCATTCAGCACCGCTATACGAACAACCTTGCCACCCTCGGAATCCATCTCCAGCACGCTGTCGACGCCGGCGACGTGGCACCGCTGACCCCCGCCGAAATCGAGATAGAAGTTCGCCTGGTCACCGCCGTGTTGGACGGGATCGGGCTGCAATGGCTGCTTGACCCGTCCACCGACGTCACCGTCAGCGTCGAGACTTACATCAACCGGACGATCACAGCTTGGAGTAATAGCCGGCAATAGAGATCCCGTTTTCGATCTCCCCTGCGACGCTCAAGGGCGAAAGCGGGGGTGGACGGGTTACTACTCAAGCGCCACAGCTTCGAACATGAGCAGCAACTCGCCCGGTCCGATCATCTGTCATGAAGCTGAGCGTCCCGGACGCCGGACAGGGGCCTTTTTCTGGACGGAGCCGATCGACCCTGCCGACCTCCCACAGTCTGCTCGCGAAGCATCCAGTCGACGTCCAAGGATGCGGCAGGTTACTCCTGCTCTCCACAGGATTCCCCAAGGATTTCCGCAAGAGCGTCACAACTGGACGTCCCCACTGTGAGCATAGGGGGACTAGGATTCGGACCGCTTCTGTGGGAGGGGATGACCGACATGGGAGAGGTTGTGGAAGATGTCCAGCGCCGGACCAACAAGCCATGACTGGGAAGTCGAGAGGGTCCTCCAGCTGATTGGCCCGGGCGGGATCCCGCGTCCACTCGGCCCCGTTGGAGAATGCCTCCAACTGTCCCCGTCGAACGCTTCCCACCCGTCGCCATGACTTTGACCGAAGAACCAGCTGGGACCTCAATTGCCCGGATACCGTGGGATCATCAGCGGCAGCCTGCACTGCAGGAGGCGTACGGGCGAACAGGCGAGACCGGAAGGCGCCTCGCGGACCCAGGCATTAAGGGCGCCAAAGAAACCGTAGAACTGCGGACCGATGGGGTCGTCCACATGATCTGGAAACCGAAGGGCACCGTCGAAGCCGCCGATGCCCTTGCGGCAATGGTGGCCGTCGGCGAGGTCTGCCGGGGGTCCGAGCACCCGTTGCTGGTCGACATGGCAATGATGGAGGCTCTCAGCCGGGATGCCCGCTCCATCTTCTCCACTTGCGCCGCCTCGCGGATCGCGTTGCTTGGGTCCGGCCCGGTGGATCGGGTCCTCGCCAGTTTCTTCCTCGGCGTCCGCAAGCCGCCGTGTCCGAGCCGCTTCTTCACGTCCAGGAACGAGGCCATGGCTTGGCTGGACCCGGCCAGCGGGCCTTCGGGCCGACGGGATAAGGGAACCTCATGACATCTGACTCTGAATCACAAGATTTTCCGCCACGACCCGATGCCGTTCTGGAACGCGGCGGGCTGAGTGGCCGGGTCCCGGGACAGGCGGTCATCGAGAAGTTACTGGCCGATAGGGCGGGTGCGCCCTCACGGTCCTATCTGGGGCGTATTTTCGGGGCGGACCCGCTGAGCCCGGAAGACCACCCCTGGTACAAGGGCGCCCTCGGCGAGATAACAGTGGGGAGGATCCTTGAACATCTGGGGCCCGGATGGACGGTCCTGCACGCCGTCCCAGTCGGCGCGGGCACATCGGATATCGATCACGTCCTGATAGGTCCGGCAGGGGTCTTCACCCTCAATACCAAAAACCACACGGGCCAATCAGTTTGGGTGGCCGGGCGGACGCTCATGGTCGCGGGCAAGAAGCAGCGCCACCTCCACAACGCCGGCTATGAAGCCGCCCGAGCGGCGAAGCTTCTTACGAGCGGGGCGAACCAGGCCGTGGAAGTCACCGGCGGTGTCGTCATCGTTGCCCCCAAGAGCATGACGGTCAGGGAACGTCCTTCCGGCGTCGCCGTGGTCACGGACCGGCAGCTCCTGCGCTGGCTCAACAGCCGCCAGGCTGTACTCACGCCAAGGCAGGTGTCCCTGGTGACGGCGGCGGCCGTCCGTCCCGGGACCTGGCACCGGAACCCGCTGGCCGGCGCGGACGCCGCAGCCCTTCAGCAGGAATTCACGGCGCTTCGCACCCTCGTGGACCGGGCGCGGCGCCGGCGCGCAGGATGGATCCTTGCCCTGTTGATCGCGGACCCGGTTTTCCTGGCCAATCTCACGCGCATTTTCTGACTTCAAAGAAGCCAGAAGGTCGGCAAGGAGTAATCGCCGACAGTAAGGTGCGTTTCAATGCGCGGGGTATTCCTGTGAGACAGCTCGACGCGCGTTCCACTGCGGCGCGCCCGGGGTCCGGCGCCGGGTTTTTTCTGTGGACGGCCGGGCGGGTGCTCTCCACAGTCAGAAGCCTCATGGCCCGGGCGGCTATGGGTATCGGGTGCACAAACGCACCATGGCCGCGAAGGCGGGCGGTTGGGTGTCGTTCCTGGCTTCTAGGATGGTTTCCCCACTGGGCGAAGGGGGAAGGGGAAGCATGGAGGATGGACGGCGGCCGCGGGCCAGTGCCTGGCAGATCGCCGGTGTCTGGATCTCGGCTGCGGCGCTGCTGTTGACGGCGGCAAGGATGGGTCTGGAGCTGTGGCAGATGGCAGGGCATTGACCAGGGCTGGTTGGTGGTTAGGCAACCAGGGGCCGGCGCGGTTCACACTGCCGCTGCGGCTTCCGAATGGAACTCCTTCGTGAGGGGTCGGCCGTGCCGGAGACCTGGCGCAGGAGGCGCTGTGGGCAACTTGCCGTGGATATTTGTCCTGCTCGTTCCGTCGCTGGGCTTCTTCCTCATTCTGGTGATTGCGAACAGTCGTTTGTCCCGCATGCGAAGCGCGCTCAGATTGCCGCCCCCGGGAGTTAGCCCTCGCCGCTTCGGGAAACGCCGCGGGAAGAAAATCGCGTGCGTGGTGATTGATGAGCCCAAGTACCGGTACAGAAGCGGGAATTCGTCGTGATTGCCCTCGTTTCCCGGTGAAATGCGCGTTCCACCCAAGGTCCCGGACACCCTCCGGTGGGCGGTCAGGCGCATGCGCTTTTAGAATGGGCACACCCTGCTGCGGAGGACCAATGAGGTGACCTGACTCGGCTGGCTCCTGGGAGACAGGAAGGAGTAGCGGGTCGACGGCACTTCATTGGAGGTCTGTCTGCGCATCACGGCACTGCACTTCCCGGTGCAGAAACACGGATGGAGACCGTTATGCAGACAGACCCCCAATCCACAGCAGACACCGCCCGTTCGGTGACCGCGGAGGCATCCAGCACCCACCCCGCGGATTGGGGACCGGCCATGGCCCTCGCCCTGAACCAGCTGATTCAGGAAATCATCACTACGACCGGCACAGACCCTTGCCGCGCCCGTGGCGGCTTGGACGTATCCTTGCACATCAAAGCCGTTCCCAATGGCGAGGCGATCACGGTGGCCTGGCGGGGCTGACCGATGACGCCCCAATTCCCAGCCGGGGGCGGCTATTTGCCCGGCGTCAGGTGCTGGCCTCCCGGGACGCGATCAGGAAGGAGATTCCTGCTGCGGCGGTTTGTTCCCCGGAGGAAAAATCGGCCCGGGACGGCGCTCCGTCTTCGCCCCTGGCATCCGAGGTCCCAGGGACCGCTTCGCCACCGTCGCCTGCCGCCGTCCGGAATGTGTCCGTGCGGTTAACCCGAACCTTCCGGCGGGGCGTCTGCTCGTGCCCGGCAACGGGTACACAGACCTCCAGGATCCCGCTCGTGTAGGAGGCCGGGATCTCTTCCTCGTTAACCCCTGGGGGGAACCTGAAAGCTCCGGCTGAATTCCCCGTAACGGAACTCGGAGCGGTAATTGTCCTTGCCTTGGTTTTCCGATTCTTCTACCCGACGACCCTAGATGGTGAGCGTGCGTCCGGAGACGGAGATGTCGATGTCCCTCTGGATCGACGCCGGGCAGCTCGGCCCGGATCACCGAGGCGGATCCATCGCTGAATTCCTCCACGCGCAGCCACGGGCCGATGTCCCCCTGCAGGAAGCGGCGGACCGGTTCTGGCACGTCGAAAGCCACATGGCGCAAGAAATCGCTCATCTTTTTTCCTCCCGTTGTTAAGGGCGCCCCCGGCTGTTGTGGGCGCTACCGGCCCGCTGGCAACACCCGCGACAGACAGCGCGGCGATACCAGCAAACTATGCCGAAGCCGCTCTTCGCGGAAGACACCTGCACGACCGTTGCCGCAAACGCTGATGCGCTCTAGCTTGGAAGGACCATCGTCCGTTGAGCGCTCAGAAGAACCGGCCCTTGTCCTGCCCGCGGCGCGGCCGTCCCAGGAGGCATGCAGTGACACTTTATCAACCGGAGCCAGTTGAAATTTCGACCAGAATGCGTCCTGGCGAGTGGAGCGAGGAGAGTCTGAACACTCTGGTCCTTTCCTACCGGGACAAGCTTCTGGGCATGGGGGCCTCGGCTTCCGAAATCGAAATCGAGACCGAACGGGATGAGCGTGGCGGAGTGAAGGTGGTCGCCACATGGATCAAGCCCGAGATCGCCGAGGTGCCCCCGGCACCCCGAGACGAGGTCTAGCTAGTTTGAACCGGCCAGGCATCGAGTTCGGCGCGCAGCTGTGCGCCGGGGTTCGTGAGCCTGCGCCGAATCTGGACGTGCGCCCGACGACGCCGGTTCCCCGCCCTCGCAAGGTTGGGCGCACTGCACGACCGGCCGCCGATCCCCTGGCCCCAGGGCAGGTTCGACGCCTGGCTGGATCCCCGGGACAAGGACGGCCCTGACCTGCTGGACCTCGCCCCGTGGTGAGGCGTACGACGGGGCAGAGAAACTCAGCGCCACCGTCGAAAGCACCGGCCCGGGCGGCCGCATTATGCGGGCTCGATGTCTCCGAGGGCCGGGAACAGATCATGCTCGCGACGAAGTGCCGGCACAGACGTTCACAATCAGGCGGGCTAGCATTGCCGGGCTGGGCGCAGCCTGGAGTTGCCGGGGAGGATTTCCTATTGCCCATACCCGCCCTGCGCAGTTCGAAAGAACCTAAAAATTGTGCTGCGAAACCACGTTACGGTCCCGTCCTTGCTCTAGGATGGTTTCCAACTGGGGAAAGTAAGTATGCTTATCATCTAGTTTCTGTGAAGGGCGGGAGGAAACGATGGGCTCCATCGAGGCTTCTGAACCAGACTCCCAGCTGACCGAGGCCGCTGAAACCCAGACGGAACACCCTTCCAAAGAGGATCCACCCCCTCCTAGGAAGAAGCAGTCACCGATACGACGGTTCGTCGGCCTGCTCGGACCGGGTCTGGTCACGGGCTCGGCCGATGATGACCCCTCGGGGATCGCGACCTACGCCCAGGCCGGGGCCACGTTCTCCAACGGCATGCTTTGGACCGCTCCTGCGACGTTGCCGATGATGATGGTGGTTCAGGAAATCTGCGACCGCACCGCACTGGCCACCGGGGACAGCCTGGGCAGGCTGGCCCGCCGGAAGTTCTCCCGCAAACCCCGCGTGGTGATCGGGATCCTCATCGTGGCCCTGATCGCGGCGAACACGCTGAACGCGGCGGCGGACCTGATGGCAATCGGGCAGGGCATGGAAATGCTCGGGGCCGGCCCGGACCACCTCTGGAGTGGGATCGCGGGAGTCGGCGTAGCCGTGGTCCTCGTCGCCGGCGGGTTCGACATTATTTCCAGGATCTTCAAATGGCTCTGCCTGGCCCTGCTGGCGTACGTGGCGGTCCTGTTCGTCGCCAACGTGGACTGGGGAGACGTGGTGGCGGGCCTGCTCGGTCTGCAGTTCCGGTTCAGCTGGGATTACCTGGGGCTGATCGTCGCGGTGCTGGGCACCACGATCTCCCCCTACCTGTTTTTCTGGCAAAGCGCGCACCGGGTCGAGGAACTCCGGGAAGAGGACCTCGGAGGCGATAACGCCGTCGGGCTGGACGACAACTCCGCCCCGGCGGCTCACCGCAAGCTCCGCAACGCGCGCGCCGACGTCTTCACCGGCATGTTCTTCTCCGTCCTGGTCATGTTCGCCATCATGGCGGCAACCGCCGCGACCCTGGGCAGGAACGGCACGGACGTCAAGACCGCGGCGGACGCCGCCAAAGCGCTGGAACCCATCGTGGGTCCGGCCGCGAAGTTTCTCTTCGCCGCCGGGTTCATCGGCTCGGGGATTCTGGCAGTCCCCGTCCTCGCCGCTGCCGGTTCCGCCGGCCTCGCCGGCTTGCTCGGCAAGGAGTGGGGGTTTGACCGGCGACCGAGCCATGCACGCACGTTCTACGTCCTTCTTGGCGTGGGAACCATCGGCGGTGTCATCATCAGCTTCTTTGCCACAGACCCCATCGGACTGCTGATCCTCAGTGCCATCATCAACGGGATCGCCGCCGCCCCGTTCCTCATCGTCACCATGCTCATCTCCAGGGACAAAGACATCATGGGCAAATACCGCAACGGAAAACTCGCCGCCACACTCGGCTGGTCCACCACCGCCATCATGATCGTCGCCGGAGCCGTCGGCATCTGGACCACGATCACCGGAACGGCGTAACTCCGCGGTTGGGCCATAGGGCAAGGACCCGGGACGCGGCCCAAACGCCGGCCAAGACACGATGCCACGGACGGCGTGCCGACTTCCGGGTCCGGACGATACCTGGGCGGATCATTCGTGGTCCGGAACCATGGCCGGCCTCGTAAATCCGGACGGACGCGCTTGGTTTCAAAAAGCAAGAGAAGGTGAATGCCGATGCAAGAACAAGCAAAACCCGGAAGCAGCACGGGGTTCTGTTTGATGTCGACGGAACGCTGGTCGATTCCACCTATTTCCATACCATCACCTGGTAGCAGGGCTTCCAGCAGCAGGGACTGGACGTGTCCATGGCTTCAATCCATCGCCACATCGGCATGGGCGGAGACAAACTGCTTGACCGGTTGCTCCCATCGGATTCCAACGAAAACGCCCGCGAGGCAATCGAACACGCCCACGGGGCAATATTCTCGACCTTCTGGCCGGCCATCCGCCCCTCGAGGCCGCCAGGAGTAGAGATGTACATCGATTCCTCGATCTTTGTCTTCACGCCCGGAACAATCCAGGCATTCGCCGTAAACCCCGGGCTGGTCCCTTTCATGGACCCGCGCACTGCAGGTTTCATCTTGATGGCCGCGGGCGTCATCGGAGTGGTCGCCTCGCTCGTCCTGGCCGCCCCCGGCGCAGGATCGGCGAAAACCGAAGACTCATCAGGCCCGACAGCGGGGAGGCCATCACCCGCAAGGAAACACTCGACAACGGCATCTGACCTTCGTGTTGACGGACCGCCTGCAGAAAAGAGACCAGGATGCGCATCGGCTTGATTGCGCCGCCCTGGATACCGGTGCCGCCACCGGCCTACGGCGGTACGGAGGCAGTGGTCGACACGTTGGCCCGGGGTTTGGCCGCCGCCGGACATGATGTGCTTCTGGCTGCGTCGGCGGACAGCTGTTGCCCCGTGCAGAGGGTTCCGGGCCTGCCCGTCGGGAACCGGGCCGCCATCGGGTCCCGCGCAGACGAACTCCGGCACACCGTGCTTTCCTACCGTGCCCTGGCAGCCGTCGACCTGATCCACGACCACACCCTCGCAGGCCCCCTGCACCGGCCCCGGACCGGACAGACCCCCGTCGTCACCACGGCCCATGGGCTTTTCCGACCCGGGCTGCGCGAACTCTACCGGGAGATGGCCCTTGACACCGCTGTCATCGCCATCTCGCACCACCAGGCGGGCACGGCCCCGGCTTCCACGGTGAAGCGGGTCATCCACCACGGCATCGACACCGACTCCGTCCCCCAAGGCACAGGGGCAGGCGGTTACACCGCTTTCCTAGGCAGGATGCACCCCGCGAAGGGCCTGCCCCAGGCCATCGAGGCGGCCCGGCTGGCGCGGCTGCCCCTGCGGATAGCGGCCAAAATGTACACCCGGGACGAGTACGAATACTTTTCCACCGTGATCAGACCGCTCCTGGGACCCGAGACGGAGTACCTCGGCGAGCTGAACACCGCCGACAAATATGCCCTGCTGGGAGGAGCCGTCGCCCTGCTGAATCCGATTCAATGGTCCGAACCGTTCGGCATGGTGATGATCGAAGCCCTGGCCACAGGGACACCCGTGGTTGCAACCTCCCGCGGATCGGCACCCGAAATCATCCAGGATGGCATCACCGGGTACCTGCGCAGCGGACCGACCGGACTGGCGGAAGCACTGCTGTCCGCTGCCACGCTCGACCGGGGCAGTTGCCGGCACGCGGCGGAAACCCGGTTCAGTGCCCACCGTATGGTCACCGAACACCTGCAGTTCTACCAAGAACTCTGCCGCGGCGACGCCAAGCCACTACCTGCCGTCACCTCCGGGACGGCACGGCCCACCGGCAGCGACCCGCAGCCCTCACCGGCCCCGCGGGACCGCGCGGCCGCCGGGCCCAGCTCTGCCTCAACGACGGACAATAATGTCCCCGCGAACGGCAGAACGGTGTCCTGAAATACCCCCGGCCCTGGACGAGGGAACAGGCAACGAAGGGGCCGGGTGCTGTTCCGCCCGGCCAGCAGGTACGGCCGGCGTCCCGGTCCGGGGAAGGCGGAAGCAGGTCTCGCTCCCGTGCACCGAAACAGACTCCTCGCCGGCCTTCTCCACGGATGCAGGCAACCGGCAGGAGCTGCGGTCTGCGCGGGTCGTGTTTCCTGGCGGGCGCTCCCGGCGTAGGCTGGCGATGAAACCGACGCTTCGGGAGGCAGGCGTGTCCCGGTTGGCAACAATCGCGCACGATGTGCAGGACCGCGCCGCAGACTTGATGAAGGGCCCGTGGGCGCATGTGGACGCTTCCGTGCATTGGGATTCACGACCGCAGGACGCTGCCGCCACCACGACCATCAACGCTGGCCCGCCTGGCCGCACAGCTGCGGGTGGATTCCATCAGGTGCAACGCCCGGGCCGGTGCCGGGCACCCCACCTCCTACCTGTCCGCCGCGGGTCTCATCGCGGACCCGATCGAGGGAAACCTACACTCCGACCGAGGCCTCGTTTCCAGGGGCCATGCCCCCCGCTCCTGTCGGAACGAGAAGGAATCTTTGATGGCAGCCCCGGAGCCGCCTGAACCGAAAGCCCGGCCGGGACAGCAACGGCAGGACGACCACCTGCCCGGGCTCGGGCTTTCCGGGGCCCAGCGCTCCCAGGTGGGCGAATTCAACGACCCGGCCCATGAACTCCGCCGGCTTTTCAGCGAAACGTTTGGAACATTCCTGCTCGTGCTGGCCGCCGCGGGAGCGGACATCATCGATTCAGCCTCAGCAGGCGCCGTGGGCCGGGTCGCCGCCGTCACCGCGCCGGGCCTGACAGTCATGGCCATCATCTTGTTCATGGGCACGAACTCCGGGGCCCACCTCAATCCGGTGGTCACCCTGGCCTTCGCTCTGCGCCGCGACTTCCCCTGGAGGCGGGTTCCGGGCTACATCCTCGCGCAGCTTGCCGGCGCGACCACCGCCGCGATCGTTCTCCGCCTGGCCTTCGGCCTGCAGGACCACCTCGGCGGGACCCACCCTTCCCACGGGTTCACCCCCGCCCAGGCCCTGGTCATCGAAGTACTGCCGACGCTTGGGCTCGTGAGCAATATTCTGGGCGCCGCGTCCGGGGCGCAGAACATCGGACCGCTTTCGGCCCTCTAGGTCGGCGCTTACATCGTGCTGGTAGGCCTGTGGGCCGGTCCGGTCAGCGGCGCCTCCATGAACCCTGCCAGATCTGCCGGACCCGCCCTCGCCTCAGGGGAATACGGTTCCCTGGGGATCTACCTCCTTGGTCCTGCCGCCGGCACTGATTCGGCTGGCTACGCGGAGTGGGATTCGGGGATTACCGCCGTCGTCGGTGACATCGGTCACGGCCGGAGCCTTCGGATCCGGACAGCCGGCCTGGCCAGATCGGAGAGGGTGGCCGTTCACAGGTACGGTGACGGTGCCATGTCCTGGACGTTCCGGTTGCCGGGGAGATTGTTCAAAGCGGTCCGGACTATCACCGTGACGGCCGAAAACGGCAAGACCCGCCTGGCAGTGCGGGATGATTTCACCGGCCCCTTGTGGACGCTGATCAGAAAGCACACCCCGCGCGCTGCCGGGTCCGCGGACAGATACGTCGACGGGGTCAGGGCGCGGGCCGAAAAGCTGAGCTGACACGAACCGTCCCATGAGTGCGGGATTGTCGGCCCCATCACTCGTTTCCCGGGCCCTTGGCGGTGGGTTGTGTGGAGCACCATGGAGGCAGCGAGTTTCCGTGGGTGGACCGCTTGCATCCATAGCTCAGTGGTCAGAGCAGGGGTTTTAATCCTTGTCATGGATTCGGGTCCAAGCCGTGGCTTGCCTGAACCGCGGCGCTCCCAATTTCCGTACCCGGCGTCCGTTCCCGGTTTTACCTGGCGCTGCCCCGGGAAATCAAGGCGAGGCCAACCTGCGATCCCCCGTGCGTGGTCGGGGCCGTGCATGGTCAGGGCTTAGACGCTTCGGCCGCGGTTGACGAAGAACATGATCACGGCGACCACGAGTACGATCGGAGCGATCCACAGCAGGAAGCCGACAGCCTTCACCGTGCCGCCTATGACGAACAGAACGATCGCGATAACAGCCAGGATCCACAGCAACGCGCTCATTACCATTACCTCCCAAACTTCGGTCTCGAACAGCCCCGGGTCGGCGGCTGGCCCCAATCTACTCCGCGCGGAACAGGGTTTCCAGTGATACGCTCCGGTCCCGGATCCGTTGGCGTCGAATGATTCGCAGAAGGCGTCAATGGCGACTGGGCCTGATCTGCCGGAGTCTCCTCCGGGGGCGGACCTCAAACCACCCAGGCAGAACGCCTGTGAAGTCTGCGCGGGTCAACACCGCGGACCAACAGGGTGGAGAGTTATCCGGCAGGGGCCTCAACGCGTCGGAGAGACCCGTGCGCCCTAGTCACCATCCTCCTGTGCCCGGTCAGGCCCCTTCTTCCCGGTCGCTGTTCTCCCTGCGCAGCTCCTCGGCAAGGGACTCATCTGCGGCGTTCTTGTCTGTTCCTGTGTAGCGGTGCAGCCTGCGCCGCCCGGCGCCCTGGTCGGCAGCCGGGTATGCGGCCGGCCTCAGGAGATCTCCGCCGCCGTCCCCATCAGCGGCCTCAGCGTAGGTGCGCATCCGTTCCGGACGGTAGTGGTCGTAAAGGCGTGCTTCGTCTTCCGGACCGGGATGTGCGTCAGGATCTATGAGCGGGGCGTCCTTGACCTCCTCCTTGCCGTGCTGGACGACGAGGTCATCACCCTGGACCCAGGCGCCGTCCAGCGGGACGAACGACTCCCGCAGGCCGAACAGCCCCGTCTTCACGGTGATCCAGCCGGGTTCACCGGTATCTCCGTCGAGGTAGAACTGGCCGATGCCCCCGATCTTTTCTCCGTCCGAGCTCAGCACATTGCCGTTTCCCCGGAGCAGGGCCTCGATGTGTTCCTTTGCGATCATGATTACTCCTCGGATTCTGATTCTGTCTTTTCACTCGGAAGGCACCGGACGGATCCAAGGGAGCAAACCCCCTGCCGTCCGGTGACCCGCCCGATTGTTCGCGGGAGGGAATCAACCACCATCCTGGACCAGCTGGAACAAGTGTTGAACGCCCGAATGGTCCTGCCGGATCAAGAAGACGCGCCTCCTCCGCACGTCCGCCTCATCCAGCGCTAACGGGGCCGGCTTCGTCGACCGTGGCTTCGGCCGAGGAGCTCAATCCTCACCAGTCCGGCACCGCCGTCTAAGCAGTCGGGACCGTTTAGTCACTCGGGGCTACCTCGGTCGTCAGACCGCGTTCATCGGCAGAAGCCCGGTCCTGTTCTTCCGCCGGACCGGTCGGATCGCCGGAGGCACTGTCGGATGCCACTCCGGAACCCGACTCCGGGACCGTCACTGGACCGTCCGACGGGCCGTTCCCGGCGGCCGCGGGGCCAACCGGTTCCTTCGGAACCGGATCTGTATCGTTTTGGACGCCGTCATGGACCTGCTTGTCAGGTTTGCTTGTTTCAGCGCTCATGTCATTCCTCCTCCGAGGGAGACCATGTGTTCCAAGCGGGAAATCAGCTTCCGGTTTCTTCGGGATCTTCCCTCGCCCGCTTCTCGTTGGGGTTCTCGTTGCTTTCGTCCGGCACGAAGTCAGGGTCCACCTCGCTGCCCGTGCTTTCAGGCGCGATGTTCTGCGGTGCTTGGTGCGCATCGCGGTTGTGGCGCTCTTTTGGCCGCTCATCACTCATGTGCCCAAAGTAGCGCCGCAGGCACACGCTGTCGAGTGGTCGCCTCGTCCGCAAAATGATGGCATACCCGATTCGCGGCCACCTCGGCGCGAATGCCGTCTTCCATGCCTTGAAGTCCCGGCCAGGCCGCTCGAAGGGTCCTGGGCCGATCGGTTCCGGCTCATCCCGGATTGGGCCGGGCGGTGTCCTGTGGAGCGTTCGCGGATCTGAGCTCCGCCTCGAGGCGCCGGTTGTCGGCCTCCAAAATCAGGACCATCCGGATGCCGGCCAGGTTCAAGCCCAATTCCAGAAGCTCGCCGATCCGCCGCAATGTCACGAGATCGTCCTCGCTGTACTGGCGGGTCCCGCCCAGGGTCCTCCCCGGTTCCAGCAGGCCCTTGCGTTCGTAGAGGCGCAGGTTCTGCTGACCCGTTCCCACCAGTTCGGCCGCAACGGAAATCGCATACACGCCCCTCCCCCGGTCCTCGGCCTGGCCCATCGGGTACCTCCAAAATCCTTTCGAAAATCAGGCTTGCCCTGACCCACTCGCGGTGCTATAAAAAATTTATACCAGCCACCATAGATCGGCTGGATTAACAACAAAAAAACTGCGATCTGCAAGGAGTGACACACCATGCTGATGCGAACGGACCCCTTCCGTGAACTCGACCGGCTCGCCGAACAGGTACTCGGCACCACAGCCCGGCCGGCGGCCATGCCGATGGACGCCTGGCGGGAAGCCGAGGACTTCGTGGTCGCCTTCGACCTCCCCGGAGTCAACGTGGACTCGGTGGACATCGACGTCGAACGCAACGTGTTGACCGTCAAAGCCGAACGCCCGGACCCCGTCGGCGAGGGCACGGAACTGATCGCCTCCGAACGCCCCCGCGGCGTCTTCAGCCGCCAACTCATCCTGGGCGACGCGCTGGACACCGAAGGCGTCAAAGCAAACTACGACGCCGGCGTCCTGACCCTGCGCATCCCGGTGGCGGAAAAAGCAAAGCCGCGCCGCATCGAAATCGAAACCACCGGAAAACAGCGCCAGGAGATCAGCGCCTGACCGCCGGCGCAGCCTTCCAGACCGGGAGCACCACAGCGGCCCACCATGTAAAGAGGGCGGTCGGGGACACAGACCACGCCACAGCGCAGCCAGCGCACGGATCGATGGGGCCCCGGGGATGACTCCCGCAACGATGCTCCCCGGCCGAACAGGCCGGGGACCATTCCCCTCCCCCGAGAACACCCCGCATCTAGAACACACCACTGCCAACGATGAGGAACAACGGCCCCGACCTTTACGACATCCTGCATATCGCCCCCACCGCCACGGCGCGCGAGGTGACCCGCGCCTACCGCACGCTCATCCGCGGCCTGCACCCCGACACCCGGGCGGCCCGCGAACACCCCACCGGCCCCGGGCCGACGGAACCAGAGCTGCAGGAGCTCCGGGACATCATGGCCGCCTACGCCATCCTCGGCAACCCGGAAAAGCGGGCGGCCTACGACCGGGAGCACACGGGTCCAGCTGCGAACGCCAAGCCGCAGCGGCCGGACGGCGCCTCCATCCATACACGGGGCCAACCGCTTCCACCTGCCTTCGTGCTGATCGGACCGGTCCTCTGGAATCCACCGGGACGGTCGCCCGGAATACCGGTCCGGCAAGGTTCACATCCGCCAACCGGCTACACGCTGATCCTGCAGATCAGGCGCTGAAAGCCGGAACACCACACAAGTCCAAGGAGCCCCCCATGAGTGCCTGGCGCCCGTACGACAACCAATTGCTGCCCGCGTTCTACGAACGCTTCGAAAAGCGGTGGGGCAAAGGAACAGCGCCGTTCCTGGACCCCGAAACCCACGAAAAACCCATGCCCCGGGCCCAATGGATCAACCCGGACACCGGCGCCGCGGTCGCGGTCGTCCCCATCTGGACCGAAGACCCCCAGCACCGCTCGTTCGGAGTGTTCTACCTGCCCCCGGCCGGTGACATCTGGATCCTGCGACCGGGCTACACGAACTACCTCGAAACCGACCCCAGGAACACCGAGCAAGCCACCCTGCGCAACGACGCCTTCCGAAAAGCCGTCGCACACGCCAAGGAATTCATCTACGGAACCCAGCCCTGAAAACCGTCCCCGGACCGCCCGGACGACTCCTGCCATGGTCCGGGGCCTGATGGACAATACCCGGACTACAGAATCAATGACCCGGAGCACGCCATGACCCCTCCACAGATCAGCCAGTTCCTCCAGGACTGCATCATCAAAGACAACACGAACGATTCAGGACTCGACGCCGACGTCTTCTACGGGCTCTACGTCAGCTGGTGCTCCCTGAACCGCAAAGTCCCCCTCCCCGACCACGCCTTCCGCACCGCCCTGCGGATCGCGGGCCTTCGCACGGAAAAGAACGGGAAGGGCAAAAGAGGCGTCTTCCAAGGCCTGCGCATGACAGGACCAGCCGCGGTGGACTATATCCTCAACAGCAGCGCCTAGACCCCGGCGGACCTCGTCAAAGCCCCGCCGGGCGCTATTTCCGGCGTCCACGCCACTCCGGTGCTTTTGTCACAAAATCCGTGCGCTGCTGCTCCCCGCCAAGCGGTCCCCCGGATGGGTGGACCGGGGGCAAGGAAACGCGTCAATGCCCGGTGTCACCATGTGCCGGGCATTGACGCAGCTACCGCCGAGAGCATCTTCCAGGGAAACGCCCTCGCGCCGATCGTAGGCCGCGGAGCCGGTCCGGCGCTTGAGTACCGGCTACCTGTTTTCTCCCCGGGGGGCCCGGCTGGCAACATTCCTGGTGATCCGGCAAATAGCCCTCCATCGGCCCACCCCGGCGTTGAATGCGGTCGACAACCGCCGACGTCGAATGGTCCGGCTATGTAGTCAGGGATCACTACGCAGCCTCCGCAGCGTTCCACCACCGGGGCTTCCGCCAGGCTGCCGGTGTCGTAATCGCCGCCCTTCGCATAGACGCCCGGGCGCAGTCCCCCAGGTACTTGGCTTGGTTGAGTAACTTGTGTGGCCTCGGTGGAGTACATCGAAGACGCCGTTGGTCGGGACGATCCGTAGCCCTCCGCTTCGGACAGCGGATACCGCGCGCGGCAGTGTTCCAGTGTCGACGACCTTCCCCGGGTTGTCCCCGAGCCGTTCCACGAGAGCATCCGCTGAGCAGACGGCGGTTCCCGGGCGGCGGCCCGCCACACCTGCAGCTACTTGCGCTAGCTCTACACTCAACCGCACGGGCAAACCGCTCAACTTGATGATCGTTGAGAGTCACATCAGTTATGTCCACCGCCTGTTCCTTTCAGAACGGTTCATCAGACAATCCCTGGCTGCATGCCGGGAATGCGCAGGAATTCTTCGGATGGGCCCGGTGGAAGGACGTCGGGTACCCATTCCAGTAAGTATACTTACCATATTCTGCTGCGCCCTCGGGATGGACGATCATAGATCGTCCGCCCACGGATGCGTTGCCCGGAATCGCGCCGTGGCCAAGGCCGGGAGCAGCCAAAGGAAGGTTGCCACTCATGAAGGACCAAACGAAAAGCGCTAAAGACGTCGGAGTCCTGTTCGATGTGGACGGAACCCGGTTGACTCCACCTATTTCCACACCATGGCGTGGTGGCAGGCCCTCCGGCAACAAGGACTGGAGGTGCCCATGGCCTCAATCCACCGTCACATCGGCATGGGTGGAGACAAGCTGCTTGAGCGCCTGCTCCCTGCGAATTCCGATCGGGATATCCGCGAAACCGTCGAGCGCGCTCACGGCGCAATATTCTCGACCTTTTGGCCGGCTATCCGGCCCTTCGAATCGGCAAGGACCCTCCTGCAAGCCTGTGCGGAATCCGGATTGGCCGTGGCATTGGCCTCCTCGGCACATGAGCGGGATCTTCGGGTGCTCCGAAGCATTCTCGATGCCGAACCCTGGATCGACTGTGCGACGAGTTCAGCCGACGCGACTGAGAGCAAGCCTTCCCCCAACATTCTTCTGGCCGCACTTGAAAAGCTGCACTTGGAGGCAGCAGATGTGGCATTTGTCGGCGACTCCGTCTGGGATGTCAAGGCTGCGGCCCGGCTCGGTATCGAAACTATCGGCTTCACGTGCGGGGGGATCAGCGCAGCCGAGCTTTTCGAGGCAGGAGCCGTCGAAGTCTATTCAGGACCAGGAGCACTCCTCCATGGACTGGAGGCCAGTTCCATTGGAAAACTTGCACACCGGAACAGCGGCGCGGAACCCAGCGGAACCGACCCCGGGGCGCCCACGGACAACGCGTCGCGATAGTCGCCGCAGGAAGTATCGCCCACCCAATGCAAGGCCCGCGGCATTCCCCGGTGCAGCTCACGGACTTCTCCGGCCACATTCATCGACAGGGGGGGTCCGCTCAGATAGTAAGCATGCTTACTATCTTAACTGCCAGTATTTCTGGTTCTTGATCCGCAGCCGACCTTCTTGGAAAGAGAGCGAAGGTGACAGAGAACCAATGGGACGGGAACTACACGCCCCCGCCGGCCACCGAGCAACCAGCGGGTACGCAAGTTCCCCCGCCGCCTACCCAGAACAGCGGCATGCCGACGACGGAAACCATCAAGGACGAAGCAGGGAACGTGGCCGAACAGGCCGGGGACTCTGCGAAGAACGTCGTCGAAACCGCGAAATCCGAAGTCGCGAACGTTGCCTCTGAAGTGAACTCGAGCGCAAGGGATCTGCTGGACCAGGCCAGGATGGACCTCACGGACCAGGCCGGAAAGCAGCAGCAAAAAGTCGCCGCAGGCCTTCGATCCATCTCGGAGGAACTGCAATCCATGGCCACCGCCTCGGAGCAACCCGGCGTCGCAACGGATTTGGTTCGGCAAGCCGCCGGGCGGTCTTCATCCGTGGCGACCTGGCTCGAGGACCGGGATCCAGGGTCCCTTCTGGACGAAGTGAAGACCTTCGCGCGGCAGCGTCCTGGGGCGTTTCTCCTCTTGGCCGCCGGAGCAGGCGTCCTGGCCGGCCGCCTGAGCCGCGGACTGAGCGCCGGCGCTGACGGCTCCCCACGAGGAACAGCCACAGGACCTGCCCACCCCGTCCAACCCGCCCACGACGAAGCCCAACCTTTCGTCCCTGGGCCAGGGATGACAGTGTCCCCTCCCCCGGTCCAGCTCCCCGGCCCAACCACTACGACGGCTGGATACTCGAACCCCGGCACCCTCTCGGGGAACGGGACCGTTGCGCCCACCGGCGCGCCGGGCACCCTGCCTCAACCCGCACCGGTCGGCGAGCCGGAAGCCGATCCCTGGCCTAACGGCGGGATAGCCGAGGATCCATTCACCCGTGAGCGTTCGCATCGTCTCGGTTCTCCTGCTCCCTTGGCGGGAAATGACGAGATCGACGGCGAAAGCAGGCCCGGCGTCGACCCCGCCAGCGGTGAGTCGCGATGACCGAGAGCCAAATCCCGCCGACGCCCGCGCACGCCAAAGCGGAATCGACATCGTTGGGAGACCTTCTGGGCGAGGTCTCGCGGGACATTTCCACGCTGATGCGCCAGGAAGTGGAGCTGGCCAAAGCTGAACTGAAGCAGTCCACGGCGCAAGCAGGCAAGGGCGCCGGAATGCTGGCAGGCGCCGGCGTTGCCGGGCATTTCGTCCTCCTCTTCCTCTCCCTCGCCCTTTGGTACGCACTGGGCGAGCTGATGGGCTTGGGCTGGTCCGCCGTCGTCGTGGCTGTCCTCTGGGCGATCGCGGCTGCCGTCCTGGCATCGATAGGCCGCAAGGAACTCAAAGCCGTCAAAGGCATGCCCCAGACGGCGGCAACAATCCAGGAAATCCCAGAAACACTCAAACCACGCGAGGAGCAACGATGAGTGAAAATCCGGATGACATCCGTTCCGAGATCGAGGAAACCCGGCGGCGCCTTGGCACCAAGGTAAACGCGGTGGCGGATAAGGTGACGCCATCTCACGTTGTCCGACGCCAAACCGAAAAAGTCAAGGACGCCGTCTTCGGCGTGAAGGAGAACGTCATGGGCGCCGCGGATGAGCTGGCAGACGGCGGGCGATCAGCGATCGACGACGCCGGTGCGGCCATCGGCGACGTGCCCCACCGGCTGGCCGGCAAAACGCAAGGCAGCCCGTTGGCTGCCGGGCTGATCGCCTTCGGGGCCGGGCTGCTCGTAGCTTCGCTGATCCCGGCAAGCGAGAAGGAAAAGGAGGCAGCCGCGGCCCTGAAGGAAGCGGCTGAACCCCTGACCACCGAACTTGCCGCGGCAGCTCAGGACATGGCCCAGGATCTCCAGGAGCCAGCCCAGGAAGCGCTGGAGAACGTGAAGTCCGCGGCCTCTGAGGCCGTCGAAAACGTCAAGGAAGAATCCCAGACCGCCGTCTCCGACGTAACAGACAGCACCACAGCGGCCAAGGACAGGATCCAGCCCGCCTGATCCAGACGGAGGCGTGCTGTCCGGCCAACACGGCATCAAGGACGGCACGCCTCCAGCCCGCTTTGGAATGAGGGACATCCATGACGACGAACAGCCCTGCCGAGAGCAGCAAGGCCAAGGCAGCAACAGCCCCGGATGCGGATGATGGCCGAAAACCGGACAGACCCACCGACATCGCCAAGCCGACCTGGACCTACATAGCCAAGAGGACCTTCCGAGAGTTCGGCAAGGACCAGTGCCCGGACGCCGCCGCGGGGCTGACCTACTACGCGGTGCTATCCCTTTTCCCTGCGCTGCTTGCGCTCGTCTCCCTGCTCGGTATTTTCGGGCAGGCAGGAAAGAGCACGTCCGCCCTCCTGGACCTCCTTCAAGGCATCGCCCCGGAATCCACCATTGACACCATCCGCCAGCCCATTGAAGAGCTCACCACCTCGACGTCGGCCGGTTTCGCCCTGGTACTCGGTCTCGTCGCTGCCCTGTGGTCCGCGTCCGGATACGTGGGAGCCTTCAGCAGGGCCATGAACCGCGTCTACGAAGTGGACGAAGGGCGCGGATTCATCAAACTCCGGGCAACCATGTTCGGTGTCACCGTGTTCGCGGTGATGCTCGTTGCCCTGATCGCCGGCATGCTCGTGCTCAGCGGACCCGTCGCCGACACCGCGGGCAGGGCAGTCAACCTTGGCGGGGACCTCCTGACGGTCTGGAGCATCGCAAAATGGCCCGTCGTCGTCCTGTTGGTCGTCTTGATCATCGCGGTCTTGTACTACGTCACCCCTAACGTGAAGCAGCCGCGGTTCCGTTGGATGAGCATCGGCTCCTTCATCGCTTTGCTGGCATTCATCCTGGCATCGCTGGGCTTTGGCTTCTACGTGGCAAACTTCAGCAACTACAACAAGACCTACGGTGCAATAGGCGGCGTCATCGTGATGCTCCTGTGGTTATGGATATTGAACATGTCCCTCCTGTTCGGCGCAGAGTTCGACGCCGAAATGGAACGCGGGCGGGAACTGCAGGCAGGAATCGACGCCGAAGAAACCATCCAGCTCCCACCCCGCGGAACCAAGCGCAGCGAGAAACTCGAGAAGCAGGAAGAGGAAGACATCGCCGACGGCGAGAGGCTTAGCGCGCAGCGCACCCGGGAAGCGGACTGACCCGGACCAGGCAGCGATGACCCTGTACCGGACACACATCAATCGCATCCGACGTCGTGGATCCGGCCACGCGGAGCAATATGGTGAGACACTACGGAACATAAGCTTGGGATATCGCGCCCAGCCCGGTCATGGCCAACCCGGCAACGATCCGGACCCTTGCCTCGCGCGCCGGGGGCAGGGGCGTTTTCCATATGGACTACGGCCTTGGCCGCTCTTTTTGCGCGGTGGCTCCGATTACTTTAGCCCGGCGAGCACAGCCCCTGCGGCGAGAATCTGAAACTGGCCGGGGCGGCCACACTGTTCAGCGGAATGTTCTTACCGGGGCTCGGCTAGCGGGATTCAGCGCTCGGCTGCGCGCCGCCTTGTCCTGACAGTCCGGCGATCGAAGACATCGATTTCGGGCTCCCGTAGCAGCGGGGGGATGCGGACCTTGAACCGCTGGGCTGCCTCCGTTCCATTGGAACCGGGGAGCCTTCCTCCATTACAGGGAGCGGTGCCGATACTCCGGTGCGCGGCTATGCCAGGCATGGGAGGGTCAGGCTGCCAGACCCGCAGTCCCAGTGGCGATGAAGTCATCGCCGGCCGTGAGGATGCTGAGTCTGTAGTTGGACTGAAACGGATCAATGTGCGCTGGCAGATGATGCGACAGGGAGCACGCCCGCAACTGTTCCAGGGCGTCAGGTTCGACGCTAGCGTGGGTCATATCGATTGCCACGGTAAGCCCTGCCGTCAGCGCGTTAGCGCGTTTGACGATGACGAAAAGAGCATGGATGCTCTGTGCCGTCACGCGACCTTGTGCCTTTATCTCGGCGTGGGCGCAATCGAGGTCCACCCGGATAAGGACGTTGAGCTTGTCCGTCATAGTGCTCCTGCCTTCGCACAGGCGGCCGCGACGCTGCGACCGCCCACGATAGCCTAGGCATCAAACGTGACGAACGCAACAAGTCCAATGCCTGACTTCCGGTCCGTGACCATAATGGAAACCCGCGGCACCTTTTGCCGTTGACGTTCAGGGGGAAGCATGGGGCTCGCCAGTTGGCTGCGGCAGCCAATCGGCGGCGGTTCGGTCTCGGTGGACGAACCGAAGGCGCAGGTCGAGCAAGAACCACACAAGCCACCCGTCAGGCTTCGCATCTCCATGCACCTCAACGCCTGTCTGGAGGTTGCCCGCACCACCATTTTCGCCAAGGACGCCGTTGCCGCCCTCGCGAACCGCAAAGGCCTCGGTGAGCGCGGTTATTACGAGGGCCAGACACAGCTTCAGCGCGAGCCGGAGAACCCCGTAGATCCGCAAGCCGTTGCCGTACTGATCGACGGTGAGAGGGTCGGCTGTCTCCCGTCCAATGCTGCCAAAGATCTCCCACTGCTGGCGGGTGCCAGCGAGCCGGTGCGCTACCAGCTGCACGTCGTGCGGGATCAAAAACTGCTGGCCAAGGCTTACGTCTGGCCGGGCGACGGAGACCCGGAGTGGCAGTTCACAGCGCAAAACCCGCCAGCGTTTACATCCAAGGAACAGACCAACAGATCCCACGCGGAGAAGTCCTCGATCGTCAGGGAAGCGCTGCAGGGCGGTGGTGAACGGGCGCAGCAATTCAAGCGCGGCATGGTCGATTGGGTCCATTACCTTGAGCTCGTGGAACCGATCAAGCAGCTCAAGCGCGAGGGCCGGCTCGAAGAAGCACTGGTGCTCTGCTACAAGGCCATTGAGGCCGCCGAAGGGGCTGCGAAGGGTGACATGCCAGCACCTTGGTGCACGGGCATGCCGCCATCGTCCGGCCGCAAGCTCGGCCAGCGGGCAGAGGAGATTGCCGTGCTGAAACTGTGGCTGGCCCGTTGCCCCAAGGCCTACCGCGCCAGCAGCAGCATCGCAGAACGCCTCGGTAAGCTCGAGGCGAAGTGATGCCAGGCGCGTCGAACAAGTTAGCCGGTATGGAGTCCAGTCCCTGGAGTGAGGCCATCGTGTCCCCGACGCGCAGGACGCCACCGCGAAAACACTTCGGGGATCCCCTGCGGGCCAGTACAGTCACCAGCTGACCAGGGACGAATACGCATTAGCGAGCAAGAGGAACTCGACTCTACCACCTCGGGAGTACTGCACAGACGCCGAGCGGGAGGCCGACGCGTGGGCTTTCGAAGACGAGGACCGTACTCTCTTCACGGATGAATACTGCGCGATGCAGCTACTGCCCCCGGAAGAAAGGCCGGATCCCACACACCTGGACTCTGTCGACGGATCGGACCCAAGAGCTCAAAGACGTTTCCGCTGACAGGAACGTCCACCGACACCGAGGATCCAGGCCGCGAAGTCATGTCGCATGCAACAGAGAACTGCATGAAGCGGTGTCGGAGAACCCGTAGTAACGGATCAAAATGCAGGTCGAGGAGCCGCCCGTGCACAAAGGTGTGCACAGGTTGCACACCTCCTTTGGCCGGACAAACACACGATAGGCGCACCCTGTCTTGCTCGCAGAAAGCAGCCATCCCGGGATGATTCTCGAAGACAATCCGTCCTCGTCATGTCGTCACCACAAATCTTGGCCATGAATGAGAGACGACCAACAACTGGATACCCGAACAGCAGAAAAGGACGACACATAACCCTAGATTCCGCCAGGCGGAGGGGCCACCAGCCAGGGCACTGCCCCCGTCACCCACACAACTTCACCGGCCACCGCGGCGCCCGGCACGAACCGCGGCGAACGTCAGAGGGACCCGCAGAGGGCCAATGTCCACACATTAAAGCAAAAACCCCTCTGACGAGGGGGAATGCTGTGCCCGAGGTGGGACTCGAACCGCATTCGGGCCCTTGAAATCACTGGGAACTCCCGAAAACATGCCGAGTACGGCCCAGTTGTTACCGGTCTCGTTATTTGACGATGTGGCCGTCACGGTCCGTGGCGACGAGCGGGTATGAAAGCGCCCCGCCGGATGGTGACCGGCGGGGCGTTGATCGCCGCGCTGACGCGGCGGTGGTCATTGGTGACGGCGTGTTTTACTCGC
>NZ_JBFTOG010000008.1:0-141625 GCF_056397865.1 Arthrobacter sp. 05L417 | reverse complement strand
GTCGTCTTCACCGGCACCAGCAACCAAAGCGGCGGCGGAACCTACACCGCGAAAATCGTCCCCCACCTCGGAACCTGGAACTGGACCGTCCAAAACCAATACCCCGTCCCCGGCACCAGCAACACCTGGACCGGCACACCCAAGACCGGACAATTCACCTGCACCTAAGAACCCACCTAAGCCCGTCCCTAAGCCCGCATCGCTACCCCCGCAGCGAACGCGGGCGCCGATGTTGTACAGCCTCTATATATTGAGAGCATGACCCAGACTTCCGGTTCCGCCCAGCCGTCCCACGCCGAAGGCCCAACACCCCCAGTCGCCAAGAAGGTGCCCACCACCCGCGAGCACCACGGCGATGTCTTCGTGGACAACTACGAATGGCTGCGGGACAAGGAGTCCTCCGAGGTCGTTGAGCACTTGAAGGCTGAAAATGCCTATCAGGAAGCCGTCACCGCGCACCAGGAACCGCTGCGCGAGGCCATCTTCCAGGAAATCAAGGGACGTACCCAGGAGACCGACCTCTCGGTCCCCAGCCGCAAGGACGGCTGGTGGTACTACACCCGCTCCGTTGAGGGCAAGGAGTACGGCATCCACTGCCGCGTCCGGGCCGCGAACTCCGGCGATCCCGTGGCCGACTGGACGCCGCCGGCGGTGGAACCCGGCGTCGAACTCCAAGGTGAAGAAGTCCTGTTGGACGGCAACGCCGAAGCGGAAGGCAAGCCGTTCTTCTCCGTTGGCGGCACGGCCGTAACGCTGGACGGCAATCTCTACGCCTATGCCGTGGACAATTCCGGCGAGGAACGCTTCACGCTCCGCATCAAGGACCTGCGCACGGGTGAGCTGCTGCCCGACGTCATCGAGAACATCTTCTACGGCGTGGCCTTCTCGCCCGACGGCACCCGGATCTTCTACACCGTGGTGGACGATTCCTGGCGCCCGTATCAGGTCAAGTCGCATGTCTTGGGCACGCCCGTCAGCGAGGATGAGGTCATCTATCAAGAGGACGACGTCGCCATGTGGCTCGGATTCGAGCTCTCCTCCGACCGGAGGTACCTCGTGCTGAGCATCGGCTGCTCGGAGTTCAGCGAGACGCGCCTGCTGCGCTTTGACGACTACGACGCCGGCCTGTCCACTGTGATCTCCCGCGACGAACGCATCCTGTACGAGGCCGAGCCGTTCCTCCTCGATGGCGCCGATGGACAAAAAGCCGAGACCATCCTCCTGACCCATAACAAGGATGCCATCAACTCGATGGTGTCCATCGCGGACCCGGCCGAGTTCGCCAAGCCGCTGGCCGAGCAGCACTGGCGCACCGTCGTCGAGCATTCCGACGCCGTTCGCGTCAACGGTGCCGGCGTCACCTCGACGCATCTGGTGGTGGCGGTACGGCAGGACACGATCGAACGGGTGCAGGTGCTGCCCCTCGCCGGACTGGGAACCGCCGCGCAGGGCGCCGCTGTTGAGCCTGCCTTCGACGAGGAGCTGTACACCGCCGGGGTGGCGGGTTCGGACTACGAAGCCCCGGTGATCCGCATCGGATACACGTCCTTCTTCACGCCGTCGCGGGTGTACGACTTCGTGCTCCCGACCGATGCGCTGCCGAACGGCGAACTGCTGCTGCGGAAGGAAAGCCCGGTGCTGGGCGGGTACACCGCATCCGACTACGTGGCCACCCGGGAATGGGCGACGGCGGCGGACGGCACACGCGTTCCACTGTCCGTGCTGCGGCATGCCTCCCTTAAGCAAGACTCAACCGCTGCGGGCCTGGTCTATGGTTATGGCTCCTATGAGGTCAGCATGGATCCCGGCTTCGGCGTTGCGCGTTTGTCCCTCTTGGACCGCGGAATCGTCATGGTGATCGCGCACATCCGCGGCGGCGGCGAGCTCGGCCGGCGCTGGTACGACGACGGAAAGAAGCTCAACAAGAAAAACACCTTCACGGACTTCATCGCAGCAACGGACTGGCTTTCACAGTCCGGCTGGGTGGCGCCGGAGCGGATCGCGGCCATGGGTGGCTCCGCGGGCGGCCTGCTGATGGGCGCCGTGGCCAACCTTGCGCCGGAAAAGTACGCGGCGATCGTGGCAGCCGTGCCGTTCGTGGACGCGCTCAACACTATCCTGGACCCGGAGTTGCCGCTCTCCGCCCTCGAGTGGGAAGAATGGGGCAACCCCATCACGGATCCCGAGGTGTACGAGTACATGAAGTCCTACACTCCGTACGAGAACATCCGAGCCGTTTCGTACCCGCGGATCGCCGCAGTGACCTCCTTCAACGACACCCGCGTGTTCTACGTGGAGCCAGCCAAGTGGGTCCAGGTGCTACGTTCCGAGACCACCGGCACGGCGCCGATCGTGATGAAGATCGAGATGGAGGGCGGACACGGCGGAGCTTCCGGACGATACGTGCAGTGGCGCGAGCGCGCTTGGGACTATGCCTTCGTCGCGGACTCGCTCGGCGCCGTCGAACTACTGCCCGGGGCGGGGCTCAAGTAACGTTCTCGATAGTAGGCTCTCCAAAGGGGGGCCGAACCGGACAGTAGGAGCGCAGCTTGACTCACGACGCACCGGTGCCAAACCGTGCTTTGGTAGCCGACCCTGACCCTGCCCGTCTCGCCGAGACGGTTGCAGCGCTCGCCGCGGCGGGGTTTCTGGTTCGTTCAGCGCCCGACGCCGGTTCGCTTGCGGCCGCGCTGGAAAGCGAACCGAGCGACGTGCTGGTGGTAGACAACGACCTCCGCGAGTTCCTGCCCAGGAACGTCGGCCCGGTTCTGCTCATGCTGGATCCCGAGGACGAGCTGGATGTTGCTGCCTTGGAAGCCTGGGCCATTGCGGATTTCATATACAAGGGCCAAGCTCCGTCCTTTCGGGCATCCAGGGCACTGGTCCTGATAGCCCGCGCCGCCGAACGAACGCGCCGCCGTTCGGAAGCAGAGTCGCTGAGGGAGAGCCTGCGGAAGGTGTCCGCGGCGATCCGGTCCACCATTGATCCGGGCCGGATCGCCCGGCATCTGGTGGATGGAATCGGCGAGGCCCTGGGTGCGGAACACGTCTGGTTCACCACGTTCCAGGACACGCGCGTGCCGCAAGTGAGCGCCGAATGGAACGCTCCGGGACTGGTACCGGGAGTCCTTCCACGCGAACTCACCGACAACATCGCGACGTTCGAGCTGGCGGAACGGTTGTGGGCAGAAGCGGAGGTGCAGCCGCTGCCGAAACGGGCTCCCTCGGGTGGCTCCGCTGGCGCGGGTGGCGCGGGTGCGCTGGGTGGCGCGGGTGCGCCGTCGGCTTCTGTTGTGGTGCCGGTAGGCGAGGGTGATCTGGTTCTGGGGGTCATCTGGATCGCCCGCCCGGACACCGCTCAGGAATGGACCCGCGCCGAAATAGGCCTGATTCAGCACGTCTCGGGAAACCTGGCGTACGGCCTGATGCAGAGCCACCTGATCGGCGCGCAACAGCAAGTCATGTACAAGCTCCAGGAACTCGACCAGGCCAAGACCGATTTCCTCACTACTGTGAACCACGAACTTCGAACTCCCCTGACGTCCATCACGGCCTATCTGGACATGATCCGCGCCGGCGCTGGTGGACCTCTTCCCGCGGGTGTCGGGCGGATGGTCGACGTCATTTCACGAAATGCCGAGCGCCTCCGACGGCTGATCGAAGATATGCTCACCGTCTCGCACCAGGACACGTCCGGCGACCTCCAATTGAGCCGCGTGAATGTGGGCACCCTGCTCAGGCTTGTTGTCTCGACGTTGCAGCCGCTCGCCGACTCCCGTTCACTGTCCCTTACCGTGATGCATGCCCCAGGAACCGTGACGGTCCAGGCTGACGAGGCCAAGCTCGAGCAGGTCTTCGCCAACATCATCAGCAACGCGATCAAGTTCACGCCCGACGGCGGCCACGTCGCCGTCAGCAGCGGGGTCACCTCGGACCCAGGCGCGGTTCCCAGCGTGGTGGTGCGCGTGGAGGACACCGGCGTCGGGATCCCCGAAACGGAAATCGACCAAGTGTTCACGCGGTTCTTCCGCGCCTCAAACGCCTCCACAGCGGCCATCCCCGGGAGCGGGCTTGGCCTGGCGATAGCCCACGACATTGTGGAACGCCATTCCGGCCGCCTCGACGTCGAGTCCGCCCTCGGCGTGGGAACCACGGTTTCAGTCCAGCTCCCGCTGGATACGGAGAACTAAGGGGCCCGACGCCGGCCGGACGGCGCCGTCGTGACCTTCTTGCGCCACGCCCAAAAGAACACCGCCCCGAGACGGTTGCCCGGGGCGGTGTTTGGCATTTCTTTGTGGTCCACCCAAGTACCTGGCAGTAGATGCCGTTATGAGACGTCTAAACGGCATCTAATGCGAGCTAGTTGGGCCACCAACCGATCTGCGCGTAGTGGACCGGGTCGCTCACAACAGGGACGGTGGTAACCGTCGTTACTGTGGTGCTCGTGGTGTCGTGCTTCGGGGCGGCGTTGGCGGGAGTGACAAATCCGCCAATAGCGAGCAGCCCCGTCATGAGAAGTGTTGCGGCGAATTTTTTCATGCAGTGCTCCTTTGAGCCGTAAAAATCCGAAGTTGACTTTCCCAGCGTAAAGAGCCTCGTTAAAGGTTCCCTTAAGATTCGATCAGTTTTCGGAAGTCTTTGCAGCTAGCCGGTATCCAACACCACGGACGGTTTCCACCCAGCGTGGCGACTGCGCCGAATCGCCGAGCTTCCGCCGCAGATTGGCGATGTGTACCTGGATCGCGCGCTCCTCGGACTCGCTGACATAGCCTCCGGTTTCGTACTCCCTGGCATGGAGCCAGCGGGCAAGGCCCGTGGTGCTCCGGACAACGCGTCCGGCCTCCATGAGGGCCTGAAGAAGATCGAACTCGGTGCGGGTCAACTGCACCTCTTCGGTGCCCACCCGGGTAGTCCGCGTGGCCACGTCCAGGTAAAGGCCGTTGTGCTCCAGCCCAGATGGCTCGGCCTCCGGAAGCACGGGGGTGGGTGCGGCTGGCGCGTTCGACGGCGGAGCCGGCGGCAGCTCCGCCGTCGGGCTCCCTCCGGAACCGCTCAAAAGCTTGCTGCCGCGCGGCCGTCGAAGGAGCGTCTCAACCCGGGCCAGGAGCTCCCGGGCGCGGAAGGGCTTGGTGACGAAGTCATCAGCGCCGACTGCCAGCCCTTGCAGAGTGTCCACCTCGCGCGCGCGGGCGGTAAGCATGATGATGTAGGCGTCACTGAACTCCCGGACGCGGCGGGTGACCTCGATCCCGTCAATGTCGGGCAAACCGAGGTCCAAGGTAATCACGTCCGGGTTGTGAAGGCGGACCGCATCTACGCCATCAAGACCGTTTCCGGCAGCGTAAACCTCCAGGCCCGATGCTTCGAGGACGGCATGGACCACCTCACGAATGTCATCGTCATCCTCAATTACTACAGCCACGCCCGATGCGCCCACGTCAAGATCCCCATCTCTTATGCTCAGCCCACCTTAACACCAGCAGTGCCTGCTATCCTCGCGCATTTCAGCGTAAGTCCCGCTTAGCTGATCTGGAGCTCGCGCCTCACGAACGCGATGAGCAGGCTCCGGGATGTTTCCACCGGCAGGGATGAACCCCGTGCATAGCACTGGACGGCGAGGCCATCCACCATGGCGGCCGTTTCAATGGCGAAACTCCGGGGATCGTCGCAGACGAAGGATCCCTCGCTGACGCCACGCTCGGTAATCTCACGCAGGGCGCTGCGCCAGCCGTCGTAGTGTTCGCTCATCCAGCGTCCGTAGGCTTCGTCCCTGGCCGCTGCGGACCAGAAATCGAACCAGATCAGCCAGTGCCGGCGGGAGTTCGCGTCGGAACCGAACATTCCCTCCAGGAAATACAGCAGTTCCCGGGTGGGGTCGCCGGACCCTCTGGCGCTCTCCTGGAGCGGAACGTAGAAGTCCGCGGTTTCTGCCTTGACTACTTCCATGAGGACTTCGTCGAGACTCTTGAAATGGTAGGTGATGGTCCCGGGTGACACTCCGCAGGCTTTTGAAATGTCGCGGATAAGGACATTGAACAACCCCTTGTCCGCGATCAGGTCCCGTGCGGCGTCAACCACCAGCTGACGCCGCACTTCAGTAGGATGCCGCTGCCGTTCGCCGACGGTCTTGGCGCGGGGCCGCTCTTCGTGGTCCTTGGCGGTAGTTGTCATGTCGCTCGTCCTCGTCTCCCCTGCTCAGGCCGATGTCCGACTGATGCGCTTCTCAAAAGTCTTTTCAAAGAATAGTTGCTCGTCCTTGAACGTCTTGACTTCGTTGTGCAGTACATAGTGGTCCTTGCTGGCGGTGACCGTAGCGTGGGTCTCGATCCTAACTCCCCAATCCTCGCGCTGCAGGGAGACGTTCCACATGGACTCAGCCCGCGCCGTCAGGGGATCGTTTCCCGATATCGAATACCGTTCGAGGGCTTCTTCGCCAAAGTTCAGGCCGTCCGGGTAGATCCGGTTGCCGCCGTAGTTCGGGTCCACGGTCAAGGTCCAGGACTCCGATTGCGGCTCGTACCTGACCTCACGTTCGGGGCGGGAGGCCAGCACAGGTCCGGGCCTGATGTCCAAACCCGGGGCTTGCTCAGCTTCCTCGAACGCGATGTCGCGCCTTCCAATGGCGGCAGGATCGAGGTCATCGAGTGTCAGTACGCTCTGCTCCGAATCAACGGTCACAGACCCCTGTTCGCCGTGCGGCCAGATCCAGGGCCAGTACGTCGTGGCCAAAGCGAGCCGGAGCCTGTGCCCGGCCGGAATCTGCCACGACATGGAGGTGAACTCGATCTCGGCTTCCACGAATTGACCCGGAACGAGCTCCTCCGCCTTGTCCATCCCGTTTCGCCTCGCCAGGTTGATGGCCCCGCGGGTGATCAGGGTGGACGATCCATCCGGTCCCACATCGCAGAGCCGGGCAATGACATTGGCCCGGGGCGTGCTGCTGCTGATCCGCAGCTTCAGACGGGCGTAGCCAAACAGGTTGATGTCCTCTTCGAGGACCGGAGTCTCGAACACCAGCGAGCGCCCATCCTCGGCGCGCTGGTCCGGCGGCAGATCGGACAGGTTCCCGAAGGGGAACCACCGGGCGGCGTCCACGCCGTTGTGTTGCGGTGTGTCGACGACGGCCATCCCGGCGGCGTCCGTTGCCAGGCTGCGCAAATCTGAACTTAGCTTGAAGCGCCGGTGCCCGACGTCGACGGACGGCCAGCCGTCCAGTCCCACCCAGGTGCCCGCCCGCTCCGGGTAATGGGTGGCCGGCCGCACGGATTCCTGGTGATAGGCGCGCAGCGGGGGTTCGGCCATGACCTCCGTTTCGATGCCTTTGAGCCAGTAGTCCCACCAACGCAAGGTCTCCTGCAGGAAGCCAATGGTGGGACCGGGCGTGCGCTGGATGTCCGGATACTGGTGCGACCATGGGCCGATCAGCCCTTGCACGGGCGCGTCAAGATGCTCCAGCAGCCGAAAAACGGTATTGCGGTAGGGATCAGCCCAGCCTCCGACGGCCAAAACGGCAGCGGTGATTTTGGAATAGTCTTCGCAGACCGAACCGTGACGCCAGTAGTCATCGCGTTCTTGGTGGTCCATCCAGATTTCGGAGAAAGGCTGGAGGGCTTCCAGGCGTTCCTTCCACATGGTTTCCCAAGCGTCGCCAACCCGCCAGGGCGCAGGCGGGCGGCACTGGAACGCCAGCATGGTTCCAGCCCAGGAAGTCATGTCGATGCCCAGCATCGCGCCGCCGAAATAGTGCACGTCGTCGGCATAGCGGTCGTCCGTGGAGCAGACTGTGACAATGGCTTTAAGCGCCTCCGGCTGCTCCGCCGCGAGCTGCAAGGCATTGAATCCGCCCCAGGAGATTCCGAACATTCCCACTTTGCCGGTACACCAAGGCTGTGCGGCCAGCCACTCGATGACCTCAACGCCGTCTGCTTGTTCCTGAGGGTGGTATTCGTCAAGCATGACGCCTTCGGAATCTCCGCAGCCGCGCATGTCCACCCGGACCGAGGCGTACGCGTGGCCCGCGTACCACGGGTGGCGCTGCGCGTCACGCGGCGCAGTCCAGTCCCCGCGTCGATAGGGCAGGTACTCCAACAGTGCAGGCACCGGCCGTGAGGCCGCGTCTTCGGGAAGCCAGATTGTGGCAGCCAGCCGGACGCCGTCGCTCATCGGAATGAGGACGTGTTCCATGACGGTGACGGAGTGGGGGAAGTCCGTGCGGATCTTCACGGGCGTTTCCTTTCTAGGGCGCGTGCAGCGCTAGAGGGCAGCGGGTGCCTGGCGGAGGTCTGCCACGTCGGCGTGGCATTTGATATGGTGCGTGTCCGAAACCTGGATGGTGGGCGGGAGGACCGTGCGGCAAACGTCGCGGACAATCGGACACCGGCTGGCAAAGGGGCATCCGAGCTCGGGCGGGGCGTCAGGGATTTCGTCCCGGACTCCTTGTGCCTTGGCCTCATGGTCGTCGCCGAGTTCGATCACCGAGTCCAGCAGGAGCCGGGTGTATGGATGGGACGTGTTGGAGAAGATCTCCTCCACTGTGCCGTCCTCGACGATGCGTCCGAGGTACAGAACCACAACGCGGTCCGCTACTGACCGGACGACGGCGAGATCATGGGTGATGAAGAGGAAGCCGGTTTCCTTGTCCCGGCTCAGGGTGTCCATCAGTCGCAGGATGGAAGATTGCACCGAGACGTCAAGCGCTGACACAACTTCGTCCGCCAGCACGAGGGACGGGCCGGCGGCGATGGCCCGGGCGATGCCGACTCGCTGGCGTTGGCCACCCGAGAGCTGGCCCGGCAGCCGCTGCGCGAAGCTGGCCGGGAGCTCCACTTCTTCCAACGCCCGCTCCACGGTGGATCCTTTGACGCCGAAAAGCTTCAAGGGCCGCGCGATAGCCGTCCGGACGGAATGCCTTGGATTGAGCGAAGTGTCGGCATTTTGGAAGATCAACTGCACTGCTTGGCGGAGACTCTTGGGGCGGCTGGACACGGTCCCGGCCAGATTGCCGCTACCCGCCGGGCCGTTTGCAGGCTCGTCCCCGGACCCGGCGAGGGACATCCGTCCCCCTTCGCTCTTCTGCAAACCCGCAATGGCGTTGGCGATGGTGGACTTTCCGGAACCGGATTCGCCCACGAGCGCCACAATCTCGCCGGCATTAACCTCAAAACTGACATCCTGCACCGTGGGACCCGTGCCGGGAACTGGCTTCTTGCGGTAGTCGATTGTCAGGTTCCGGACGCTCAGCACGGGCTTGGCCTCCCTGGGCGGAGTCCGGATATACAACTCGACGGCGCCTTCCCGCACGGTCCCGTCGTCGATGGCTGATTGATCCATTCCAGGAGGGATGCCGGGAGTGTCGATCCGCGGCACGCTGTCGATCAGGCCCCGCGTGTAAGCATGTTGCGGCTGTGCGAGGACACTTCGAGTCAGGCCGGATTCAACCACCGCACCTTTGCGGAGCAGGGCAATGTCCGTGCACATCTTGTCAATGACGCCCAAGTCATGGCTGACCATTACCATTGACATGCCCAGGGTCTTCTGTAGCTCCGTAAGAAGGTCAAGGATGGCGGCCTGCGTGACCACATCCAGTCCAGTAGTCGGTTCATCAAGGACCAGGAGGGACGGGTTGGCGGCGAGCGCCATGGCAATCCCGATGCGCTGTTGTTGTCCGCCGGAAAATTGGTGCGGGTACCTGTCCAGCGCCGGCCCAGGGTTGGGGAGCCTGACCAGCCGGAGCAGCTCCTCGGCGCGGGCCCGCTGGGCGGCCTTGTTTCCCTTGAGGTGGTGAAGGACTTCAGCGATCTGCTCTCCGATCTTCATGGTGGGAGTCAGCGCGTTTCCGGCATTCTGCGGGACCATCGCAACCTCAGCCGTGCGAAGGCGGCGCAGCTCCCGCGGGGCAAGGGCAAAGACGTCCTGGCCCGCCACGTGCACGGACCCGTTGGACACGAAGGACGTGCTCCGCAGGGAGCCCAGCAAGGCACCGGCCAGCGTGGATTTCCCGGAACCCGACTCCCCCACCAGGCCCAGAACGTGACCGCGCCGCAGCTGCAAGGTCACGTCCTTGAGGACGTCAACTTGGCGGTTTCCCGAGCGGTAGGAAACGCTGAGGTTCTCGATCCGGACAATGTCCGTCCGGTTGACCACGGTTGCTTCATATGTGGTGTCGGCTGCATCAATTGTCACTAGCCCAGCACCTCCTTCATTCGGTCGATGCCGAAGCTCTTCGCAAGCCCATCGGCCGCAAGGTTGAGTCCAACAATCAAGGACGCGAGTGCCGCGATGGGCGACAACGTGGCCATTGGCACAACAGCCATCAGGTTCCGGTTCTCGGCCACCATGAGGCCCCAGTCCGGCGTCGGCGGGCTAGCGCCGAAGCCCAGGAAGGACAGCGAGCTGATAAGCAGCACCACCCAGGAGGCCCTCATGGCGAATTCCACCAAGATGATGTCCAAGACATTGGGGAAGACTTCCCGGAAGAGGATGGGGAACATCCCCTCGCCGCGCGCCTTGGCGGCGGTGATGAAGTCCTTGGGCATCACGTCCATTGCGGCGGCCCGAACAATGCGGGTCACCCCGCCCGTATAGACCACCACAACGGCCAAAATGATCACCCAAGGCCCCGTACCGAAGATGGTCACCACCACCAACATGGACAGGATTGCCGGTACTGCCAGCACCGAATCCAACACCCTGGTGATGATGTCATCGACAATGCCGCCACGGTACGCTGCGATGCCCGCGATGACGGATCCGAGCAAGACCGTGAGTCCGGTGGCAGTGAAACTGATGGCCAATGCGTACTGTCCACCAAACAAGGTTCGCGTGAGGGTATCCCGGCCGAGTGCATCCGTTCCTAGCAAGTGAGCGCCGGAGCTCTCTTGCAGGGCGCTCATCGCGTCCGTAGCGATCGGATCATAGGAAGTCAGCACCGGGGCCAGGACCGCCACCACGATATTCACTATCACCAGGGCAAACCCGAAAGTGGCCGCCCGGGACTTCAGGATGGACCGGACCGCCCGTCCAAGGCTGCTCGGGGCCTTGGGTGCCGGGCCGGTGGGTGCCGGGGCCGTCGTCGTCATTGCGCTCATTTGCTGCTCCCTTTCATTTGCTGCTCCTGGGGTATCGCAGCCGAGGATTCAGCAGGAACGCTGCAAAGTCCGCCAGCAGGTTGCACACCACATATGTCAACGCGCTCATCACCGTGATCAGCAAGATGGTGGGAAGGTCACGTGTCTGGACAGATCTGATCATCAGGGTGCCGATCCCCGGATAGTTGAAAATGCTTTCCACAACCACCACACCGCCGATCAGCCAGGCTATGTTCATGGCGATCACGTTCAGGGTGGGCAACATGGCGCTGGGCAGCAGGTGCTTGAAGACCACCCGGGAAGTCGAGTTGCCTTTCAAGATCGCTGTGCGGACAAATTCGCTGTCCATCACGTCGATCACCGAGGTGCGCATCATCCGGATGATGTAGGCCGCAAGAACGCAAATCAGCGCCCCGGCAGGTAGCCAGACAGAGGGTAGAAGATCCGCGAGGGAGGCATTCTGACCTGCAATCACCACTGCCGGGAAAATCGGGATGTAGATGGAGAAGAGGAGCACCAGCATGGTGGCCACCACAAACTCCGGAACGCTCATCCCCACGAGCGCCAGCGTGGAAATCGAGATGTCCGGCCACCGGTCGCGGGTCAGTCCGGCAACGAGGCCCAGCACAAGGGAGAGCAGGATGCCGATCACGATGGTGATGCCGGCCAGCAGGGACGTGTTCACCAAAGCGGAGCCCACCTCTCCAGCGACGCTGCCACCGCCTACGAGGGAGTTGCCAAAGTCGCCGTGCAACGCCTTGCCGAGCCAAGTGAAGAAACGCGAGACAGGCGGCTCATCCAGCCCGAGTTGTTGGCGCATAGTGGCCACCGCCGACGGCGTGGCGTTCTGGCCCAGCAGCTGGGTGGCCGCGTCTCCCGGCAGAGACTGGATGGCACTGAAAACCAGTACCGTTGCCAGCAGCACCGTGAAGACGGACCAGCCCAACCGCTTGGCGAAAAACGTGACCATTATGCACGCAGCCCGATGTTGATGTAGTCGAATTCGAAGCCGTGCTCGCTGTAATTGACTACCTTCTTGCTCAGCCCCGTGATCCGGTCGGAGAAGAAGGGAGTCAGGGAGCCGCCGTCGTCGATCAGGATCTTCTGCGCATCCTGGTAGAGCGTCTTCCGCTTGGCCGCGTCCACTGTGGCGCGGGCAGCGTCCAAAGTCTGGTCGAACGTGGCATTCGAGTATGCCGTCTCGTTGTAGGAAGACCCGGTACGGAAGATCTGGTTCAGCAACTGGTCGATGGGGCGGCCCGTGTACCAGTAGGTGGTCATCAAGGGCTTCTTCATCCAGACGTCGGTGAAGTAGGAATCCGCGGGAGAGTTGGTCACGGCCAAGTTGATGTTGGCGGCCTTCATTGAACTCTGCAGGGCAAGCGCAAGTGGGGACAGCACGGGATCGTAGCTTGAGGTGTAGATGGGCACATCGAAGTGGTCAAAGCCCTTTGCCTTCAGCAGGGACTTCGACTTATCCGGGTCGTAGCCCAAGCCATAGTCGAGGTAGTAGGCCTCGGTGGGTGGCACGGGGTTGTTGTGGGCAACGGTTCCATTGCCCTGCACCGCCAGTTTGAATACTTCGTCCGGGTTATACGCATGCGCGAATGCGCGGCGGATATCCGGGTCTTTGAACTCCGGGCTCGTGTTGAGCATGGGTACCGGATACCACTGGGCGTTCTTCACACTGGTGACCGTTGCTATGGAAGAGGCCGAAACCGTCTTGGCGGTGGCGAAGTCGAGGTTGGTCTGGGCCACGAGATCAACCTGCCCTGCCAGCAAGGCGTTCACCCGGGCCTGGGTGTCCGCGATGGAGGAGAACTCAATCCCGTCCAATGCTGGTTTGTCGCCGAAGTAGTTGGGATTACGCACGATGGAACCGGGCCCTGCCGCCGTGAAACTCTTCAGTTTGAACGGACCGGTGCCGATGCCGCTGGCACCGATGGTGGCTGCGGAACCGGCCGGGATGATGTAGCAGTTGTAACCGGTCAGCAAGCTGGCGAATTCGGCGTTCGGAGACTTCAGGGCAAAAACCACGGTTGTGGCATCGGGGGCCTTGATGGAGTTGCCGTCGACAAAGGGGGACAGCACCCCGGCCTGCGGAGACTTGGTGGCCGGATCCAGGATGTGCTGAATCGAGAAAATGACGTCCTGGGCAGTGAACGGCTTCCCATCGTGCCAAGTCACACCCTTGCGCAGTACAAAAGTCCAGCTCATCGCGTCTGCGGACAGTGTCCACGACTCGGCCAGGTCCGGAACGAGCTCACCCTTGGCCGAAAGCTTGACCAAGCGGTTGTAAAGGGCGCCCAGGTATTCATAAGCGGACAAGGAACTGGCAGGGTCCAAGGTTTCAGCCTTCGACGCCGGCGGCCGGGCGATGCGCAACGTCCCGCCCTGGCGAGCAGCGCCGGTCGCGGCACCCGTGGTCGACGACGACGGGCTGACCCCGCAGGCTGCGAGGACCGCGGGGGCCAGCAACAGGGCTGAACCGGCGAGAAGGGTGCGCCGGGACAGCCACCCTGTTGGTGCTTCGATCCGTGAATCCATGGTGCCGAATCCTTATCTTTATTTCTTCCGCGAACGATCTAATTCATGTACTGTACGAATAAATCGTCTGGGAGAGCAATAGTTCTCCGAATAATTTAACCGGCCTGAAACAATGGGCCATTTCATCGGGAAGGCCCCAATTGTGACCGGATGGTACCGAAGACCAGATGTGCTGATGGTGCTATCTTCCGCGCCCACATACGTGGCTACCCGCGAGGCCCTGAAAGTGGTGGACCCGCAAGACCTGACGCCGCTGCGCTACTTGGGTGCCGCCGTCGTGCTCGGCTTGGTGCTACTGGTCCGGCGGCAGCGGCTCACGCTGCGGGGTGGTGACATTCCGAGGATGCTGGTCGCGGGATTGCTCGGATATGCAGGCTTCGGCCTGCTCCTGAACCTGGGGCAGACGACCGTCCCGGCCGGAACAACGAGCCTCCTGCTGAATATCTCGCCCGTTTTCGCGTTCGTCCTCGGCCATCTCATGCTGCGGGAGAGAACGTCCAGCCTGGGCTACTGGGGGATGCTGCTTGCCGTGGCAGGCGTCGTAGTCATTACGCTGGGCGATTCCGTGGCCGTCGGCTTCAACGGAGACGCCTTGTACATCGTGGCAGCCGCCCTTCTCCTGTCGGCATTCCTCATCGTCCAACAGCCCCTGCTGTCACGCGTCCCTCCGCTCGAAGTGGTCTTCTGGGGATCCCTCATCGGTGGTGTGGCCACGCTGCCGACGGCTCGATTCGCAGTGGCTCCGGCGGAGTTCACATGGACTGTTTGGCTGGCGCTGGCCGTGCTCGTGGTGATCTGCACGGTGGTGGCCTACGGTTTCTGGAACGTCTCGCTGTCGCGGACCAGCGTGGCAGAGGGCGGTTCTCTCCTGTATGTCGTGCCAGTGCTGTCCCTGTTGCTCGGGTGGATTTTGCTGGGTGAAGTCCCCAGTGTCGCGTCCCTCCTCGGAGGGGCGGCCGCATTGGCCGGCGTCATCTTGCTCTCCCGGGCAACAGCGTCCATCGCACCCGAGAAAGAACTGGAGCCCGCACCATGACTATCCCCCAATTCGAGGAGGAATACGTCGAGATTCCCCTCTCTGCAGGCGCGTCCGCCAGGCTCGCCGACATCGCCGCCTCCGCCACGGCGGACGTAGGGGCAATGCTGACAACCATCTCCCTCTGGCGTCCTGGGACCAGGGACCTGGTCCGGGTGTTTTCCACCATGCCGGAGCTCTACCGGGTGGGCGGGATTTCAAGCGAACTGGGTGAAGACTGGCTCAAGCGCTGCGTCGTAACCCAGGAATCATTCCTCGCTTCGGACCAGGGAGCCATCGATTCGGATGCGTTCGAACACCAGGATGTCCTTGGCGCCCTCAACCTCAGCGCAGCTATCAACGCGGTGGTCGTCCACAACGGCCGATTCCTCGGCTGCCTCAATCTGTTGGACGTCGCAGGGGCTTACTCCGAGTCGTCGGTGCGGCGTGCCGAGGCCTACGCCGCGCGGCTCGCGGAGACTCTCCGCACCCTCTGAAATTCGCCTGGAATCCGGGGCGCTATTTCCGGGCGCGCCACTCGGAGTCGAGCATGGCGTAGATGACTTCCGTGGACCATTGGCCCTTGTAGTGCCAGTTGTCCACGAGCTCGGCTTCGCGGCGCATCCCAAGCCGCTCGCACAATCCCGACGATGAGGTGTTCAGGGCATCCAGCTTGGCATCGATCCGGTGGAACATGAGGGTTTCGAAACCCAGGCGGAGCACGGCCTCCGCCGCCTCGGCGGCGTAACCTTGGCCTCGGCTTTCCGGAGCCAGGATCCAGCCAATCTCCGCTTGCCCCGTGCCCGGCAGCCACTTGAGCACAACTTCGCCAAGCAGCCCGGGCGAGTCCGCGCGCTCGATGGCGAGGCACACCCAGTCGCCCTCTTGCTCGAAGGTGAAGTTGGCGTATCGGCCCAGCGCCTCCATGGACTGCGTGAGGGTCAATTCCTGCCGGAGCAGGAATCGGGCAGTCTCGGGCAATGACTGGTAGGCATGGAATCGCTCCAGGTCGGTGGCCTCGAATCGGCGAAGCACAAGCCTCGGAGTCCGGATGGGCAGTTCGATAAGGGGCATGCCTCGAGGCTACTACGGGGGTCCGGAACCGTCCCGCCGAGCGGTCACCTCTTGACAGTTCAAGCAAACTGGGATTACCTAATGAACATTCGGTAAATAAAGCTGGAGGCAATGACGCATGGTTGAGACCACCCTTTCTGGCGCAGCGCAGCACCAGATCCTCAAGAACGACCCCGCCTCGGAGTGGATGGGCCTCAAGGTGCTCAAGATCGACGACGGCCACGCCACGGTCCAGATGACTCTTCGCCAGGAAATGCTCAACGGCTTCGGGATGGCCCACGGCGGAATGATCTTCGCCTTCGCGGATTCAGCGTTTGCCCTCGCGTGCAACCCGGCCGTCCTGTCGCCGTCGGAAGCTGACACCATAACTGTCGCCGCCGGCGTCGACATCAACTTCCTCAAGCCGGCCTATCAAGGCCAGGTGATCACCGCCGTCGCAATCCGTCGCGCCAACAACGGCCGCAGCGGCCTGTACGACATCCAGATCTTCGCGGCCGACCCCACGGAACTCACCGCGTCCGTGTCGACCAAGGATCCGGGCAGCTACGGCGAGCTCATCGCCGAGTTCCGTGGCCGCAGCCGCACCATCTCCAAGAAGTAGGAACACCATGACACAGAACACCGTCGCCGCTCCTGACGCACCGCTTAACACCGCACAGCTAGATCGCGAAGAAACCATCTCCCGCGACGAGCTCGAGGCCCTGCAGCTCAGCCGCCTCCAGCACACCGTGGCCTACGCCTACGATCGCGTGCCGCTGTACAAACGCAAGTTCGACGACGCCGGCGTCCACCCTTCCGATCTCCGCGAACTGTCCGATCTCGGCAAGTTCCCGTACACCACCAAGGAAGACCTCCGCCAGGAATACCCCTTCGGAATGTTCGCCGTGCCGCAGGACGAAGTAGCCCGCATCCACGCGAGCTCCGGCACCACGGGCCGGCCCACCGTCGTCGGGTACACCAAAAACGACCTCGCCAACTGGGCCACCCTCGTGGCCCGCTCGCTCCGCGCCTCCGGTGTCCGCCCGGGCATGAAGGTCCACAACGCCTACGGCTACGGCCTGTTCACGGGCGGCCTGGGTGCGCACGCGGGTGCCGAAGCGCTCGGCTGCACCGTCATCCCGATGTCCGGCGGCCAGACCGAACGCCAGATCCAGCTGATCCAGGACTTCAAGCCGGACGCCATCCTGGCAACCCCCACCTACCTGCTCACGATCGCCGACGCGATGACGCACATGGGTGTGGATCCGGCGTCGACCTCGCTCAAGTACGCCGTGCTCGGAGCCGAACCGTGGACCGAGGAAATGCGCCACGAGCTCGAAACCACCATGAACATCAAGGCCTGCGACATCTACGGGCTCTCCGAAGTCATGGGCCCTGGCGTCGCTGGCGAGGCCGTGGAGACCCAGGACGGCTGCCACATCTGGGAAGACCACTTCCGCCCCGAGATCATCGATCCGTTCGATCCCTCCCGCGGAGTAAGCGCCGTCTTGGCCGACGGCGAGCCGGGCGAACTCGTCTTCACCTCGCTCACCAAGGAAGCGCTGCCGATCATCCGGTACCGCACCAAGGACCTCACGCGCCTGCTGCCCGGCACCGCCCGCCCCGCGCACCGCCGTATGGGCCGCATCACCGGCCGCAGCGACGACATGATCATCCTGCGCGGCGTGAACCTCTTCCCGTCGCAGATCGAGGAAATCGCCCTGCGCATCCCCGAGCTCAGCCCGCACTTCCAGCTTGAGCTCACCCGCCCCGAGGGCAAGCGGATGGATTCGCTGACGGTCAAGATTGAGCGCCGCGAGAACGTTTCGGTCGAGGCGGGCACGACGGCGGCACACGCCTTGCGCGAGCAGATCAAGATCCACGTGGGTTCTTCGTGCGTGGTGGACGTTGTGGAGCCGGGTTCGCTTGAGCGCTCCAACGGCAAACTACGCCGCGTCTACGACATGCGACCCAAGAGGTAACGTGGCCGGGTGCGTGCACGAATCAACCGACCGTTCATGAGAAAATGGCCAGCATGCCTAGTGAAACAGCAACCAAGCGGGGACGCCCCGGATACGACCAGCAATCAGTGCTGCTCATCGCCGTCGACGTCTTCAACCGCCACGGTTACGACGCCACGTCCATGGGCATTCTGGCCGAGAACCTCGGGATCTCAAAGTCGGCCATCTACCACCACGTGCCGTCCAAGGGTGACCTCCTGAAGCTCGCCCTTGAGCATGCACTGGGTGGGCTCGAGGCCATCCTGGAACAGCCCGAGGCTGTTACCGGGGCGGCGGATGCGCGCTTGGAATTTGTCCTCCGGCAGACCATCGCCGTGCTCGTGGACCGGCTGCCGTTCGTCACGCTGCTCCTGCGGCTCAGGGGCAACACCGACATTGAGCGCGATGCCCTGGAACGGCGTCGTGCATTCGACCACAAGGTGGCTGAGCTGATCTCGGCCGCCCGCGAAGAAGGCACCCTGCGCCAGGACATCGACCCCCGCACCGTGACCCGGCTCCTGTTCGGCACCATCAACTCGATCGTGGAGTGGTACAAACCGGGCGGCTCGCTCTCCCCGCAGCGCCTGGCCGACGACGTCATCACCATGGCATTCGACGGCCTCCACGCCTCGGCGTAGGGCTCGCTCCGCCTTCCCCTCCTTCCTCCCCGTTCCTCCCCCAACGCCCGCTCACATATATGGCCAGATGACAGAACGCTCGCTCAATAAAAAGTGAGCGAGCGTTCTGCGTGGTGCTGTGAGTGCTTTTTAGCCAATCAGAGCTGGTATTCGGCTTGGATACCCAAGCTTTCATGGACGCAGAGGACGTTGTTTTCCGTGTCCATGAACCAGGCGCAACGATCGGCGTCAGTAGTACAAATGTGGTGTTCGGTCTTGAGATCGGGGAGGTCATAGTCCCGGAATTCGACGCCGCTCGCCTCCATTTCGTCGACTGTCCGCTCGATGTCACTGACTTCAAAGGAAAGGGCGGTGTGCGATGAGTGCATGCCGTCCTTGATGGGCATCAACTGCAGCATGGGGCCGCCTTCGATGCCAAACAAATCATTCCCATCCCACGTCATGCCGCGATGAGGAAGGCCGAGTTTCTCTGCGTAAAAGCTGCGGGCTCGGGCTATGTCATCGACGGGCAAGACGGTTGTGGCTGTCCTGAGTGCTAGGTTCATTTCGCCACCTCCTACGCAAAAAATCTTACGCCGGACGGGATCGGAAAGACCTTCTGGCCGAGCGTCCGCCTAGACCGTTGTCAGGGCGACAGCCTCGGCCTACTATGTGCACAGCCCCCTCGCAGGGGAACAACTCCGGGACCTTCCCTCAACGGGTGATGGGAGCACCTTAGGAGGCCCGAGTCCTGGACATCACGGGACGGGAAGACAATGACCAAATATCTATTCGAAGCAAACTACGTAGGCGACGGAATCAAGGGGCTGTTGCGCGAGGGTGGCACCAAGCGCCGCGATGCTGTGGTCGATGCACTCAAATCCGTAGACGGATCGCTCGAGAGTTTCTACTACGCTTTCGGGGAGACCGACGTCGTCGGAGTCTTCGAGATCCCGGACGCGGCTAGCGCCGCCGCCCTCTCACTCATGATCAATGCGACAGGCGCTGTGCGCCTGCATTTGAAGCCGCTCATGACGGTTGAGGATCTCGACGAAGCTGCCAAGAAGACCCCGACATACCGCGCCCCCGGGCAATAAAACGACCATCGGTCCGGAACGCTCCCCGGTTATGGGGAGCGTTCCGCGTGAGCGAGCGTCCGGCCAAACACCCACACAAGTGAGCGAGCGTCGGTAGGGGAGGCTATTTTTCCACGAGGGTCAGGACGTCGTAGGTGGCTACGATTTCGTCGTTCTGGTTCGTCAGCACGGCGTCCCAGGCTACTTCGCCGTATTCGTCGGTCTCGCGCGGGGTGATCTTCTTGGCCGTAAGCGTGACGCGGATCGAATCCCCCGCGGCCACGGGAGTGATGAAGCGCAGGTTCTCCAGGCCGTAGTTGGCCAGGACGGGGCCCGGGGCGGGCTCCACGAACAACCCCGCGGCCCAGCTGAGCAGGAGGTACCCGTGCGCCACGATTCCCGGGAAGAAGGGGTTGGCTTCGGCTGCTTCCTGGTTGGTGTGGGCGTAAAAGGTGTCGCCGGTGGAGTTGGCGAAGGCCGTGATGTCGTCCAGGGTGACCTGTCGCAGTTCGGAGCGAACGGCGTCGCCGATCCGCAGGGTAGCAAGCGACTTCCGGAACGGGTGCGTTCCTTCCGTCTCCACCGTGAAGTTGCGGTCCGCGCCGGTGTGCCAAACGCCGGTCACAGCAGTGAGCATGTTCGGCGAGCCCTGGATGGCGGTACGCTGCATGTGGTGCATGACGGAACGGATACCACCGAGTTCCTCGCCACCACCGGCGCGGCCCGGCCCACCGTGAACCAGGTGCGGGACGGGCGAACCATGCCCGGTTGACGAGCGGGCGTCCTCGCGGTTGAGCATCAGGACACGGCCGTGGTGCGCCGCGATTCCGGTCACCAATTCGCGGGCAACTGCAGGATCGTTGGTGCAGACGGAGGCCACCAGGGAGCCGCCACCGCGGGCGGCAAGGCGGACGGCGTCGTCAAGGTCCGCATACCCGATCACGGACGACACCGGACCGAACGCTTCGAGTGAGTGGACAGCTTCAGAGTCCACGTCAGCCCAGCTCAGGACGACCGGCGACATGAACGCGCCGCCCTCCACGACACCAACGGTGCCGTCGAGCGAGGTGACCGACGGCGAATCGAGCGTCCCGTACGCAAGCTCGCCACCGGCGTCGAGCATTGACTGCACCGCGGCGCGAACGTCGGCGAGCTGCTCGAGGGACGCAAGGGCGCCCATCGTGACGCCCTCAGCGCGGGGGTCGCCGACCACGACCCGCTCGTCCACGCGCGCGCCGATGGCGGAGACGACGTCGGACACCAGGGCCTGGGGCACGATAGTGCGGCGGATCGAGGTGCACTTCTGGCCGGCCTTGACGGTCATTTCGGTGACGACCGACTTAATGAAAGCGTCGAACTCAGGGGTGCCGGGCACGGCGTCGGGTCCGAGGATGGCGGCGTTGAGCGAGTCGGTTTCGGAGGTGAAGCGGACGCCGCCCTGGACCACGTTGACGTGGGACTTCAGCGAGTTGGCGGTGGAGGCGGAGCCGGTGAAGGCGAGAATGTCGCGGTAGTCGAGGTGGTCCAGCAGGGTGCGGGCGGATCCCGAGATGAGCTGCAGCGAGCCTTCCGGCAGAATGCCCGACTCAACGATTGCCTTGACCACGACGGCGGCAACGTAACCGGTGGGGGTGGCCGGCTTGACGATGGTGGGGACACCGGCGATGAATGCAGGCGCGAACTTCTCGAGCATGCCCCACACGGGGAAGTTGAAGGCGTTGATCTGAGCCGCGATGCCCGGGATGCGGGTGTAGATATGTTCGCCGGCGAAGGAACCGTCCCTGGACAGGACTTCCATGGGACCGTCCACCACAACCTGCGAGTTCGGCAATTCGCGGCGGCCCTTGGAACCGAAGGTGAAGAGCACGCCGATGCCGCCGTCGATGTCCACCATCGAGTCGATCTTGGTGGCGCCGGTCTTGAAGGAGGAAGTGTAGAACTCCTCGCGGCGGCCGTTGAGGTACTGGGCCAGTTCCTTGAGCTTGAGGGCGCGCTGGTGGAAGGTGAGCTTGCCGAGCTCGCGCTGGCCCACCGTGCGGCCGTAGTTCACGACGCCGGCAAGGTCCAGTCCGTCGGTGTTGACCGTTGCGAGGATCTCGCCTGTGCTGGCGTCACGGACAGGCACGCCCGCGGAGGCGTCGGCGCTGGGGGTCCACCACTCGCCCTGGACGAAACTGGGCACGGTTTCAACGGTTGTGGCTTCCGGAGCGACTGCGGTACTGGTCATCGTCGACGGGTCCTTCCAAGGCACGGGCACGATATGGACTGAACGGCCGCAAATTACTGACCGGCCGTTCGGTAATATAGACAGAATACATGAGAGCCCCGATCTGCACACTAGATGGCGCTTGGAGCTGCGCCCTTCCCGACCTTCTTTGACGTGTCCTAGCGCCCGAAAGTTACGACTCGCCGTGTCGTAAGCGCTTTCCGAGTTCAAAGAAGGTCACGACGGCGCGTGGTCGTCCCTGTTTTTGCCGTACCTTCTACTGCGCCGGAGCGTTGAGCTTCGCGCGGATGGCTGCGATTTCGGCCTCGGAGACCCCGTTCGCTCCCAGGAAGGCAAGCGTGTCCAGGGAGTGCGCGAATTCCAAGAGGCTCACGCTGCGTTCGGCCAGCATGGCCTCCAGTGCGTCTTCCTCGAGAAAGGGATCGTGGGCGTGCGGGGCGCGATGGTGGCGATGGCGCTCATTGATTCCTCGCATTCCCTGCTGGTAACCCCGAACGATTTCCTCGTCGTTGGCTCCTGCCAGGTTCTGCAGCATCACGGCGATGATCCCACTACGGTCGCGCCCGGCCGCGCAGTGCACCACCACCCCGCCGGGTGCCGCGGCGATGGCTTTGAAAACCGCGGCGAGGTTGTCCGGGAAGAGCCGCACATAGTCGGCGTAGTGTGCAGGGTCCTTCAGGTACGGCCCAAAGCGCTCGGTGAACTCTTTGTCATCCGGGTCCTCAGTGGGGCAATGGACGATGTCGAAGCGTGAAGTCGCCTCCGCGGAAACCTCGGGATCGACCTCCCTCGGCTGCTGCTCGCGAAGGGTCCGCAAGTCGATCACGGTGCGGATGCCGGCGTCGTACATTTGCCGCCAGCCGGCGTCGGTGAGCCATTCCCGCCGACCCATCCGATACACGCCCCCGGCGATGTGCCAGGCGTTCACCGCACCGTCCCAATGGACGCCCCGCTGCTTGGCGGCGGTTGAGATCCCATCCATACCGGACAGCTAACCACACGGCGCCATATGTGAGCGAGGGTTTCCGAGGAGGCCCAAATATGTGAGCGAGGGTTGGGAAGAAAGACGGGAGTGGGTCTTGCGTGCTTTACGTGACCCATGTCATACTTTTCTTCGATACGCATCGACGATGCGTATCGACGACACACAGAACCACACATCAGATCAAGACCACTGGACCCGGCAAGGAGGCCTGGATCGTGCCCACTAGCAAGGATGTCGCCCAGGCTGCCGGCGTAGCCCAAAGCACCGTTTCGTATGTGCTCAGCGGCAAGCGGCCCATTTCCGAGAAGACCCGGAAAAAGGTCGAGGCCGCCATAGAGCAGTTGACATACCAGCCCAATGCAGGCGCCAGGGCCTTGGCAAGCCGCAAAACCCGGGTCATCGGCCTGGTTATTCCGTTCATCCCGGAGCTGGAAATGGGATCGATCATGGAATTCGTCTCGGTCATTGCCAGCACCGCCCGGCAATTCGACCACGACATTCTCCTCGTCACCGACGACGAAGGGGCCGCCGGACTGCGCCGCGTCGTCGGGCAGCAAATCTGCGACGGCCTGATCCTCATGCAGGTTGAGGACGAGGACGAGCGCCTCCCTGTGGCCCGCAGCCTGCACGTCCCCGTGGTGCTCATCGGTATCCCCCGCGATCCGTCCGGGCTGGTCTGCATCGACGCCGACTTCGAAATGGCCGGGGAGCACTGCGTCCGGGATCTTGCGGCCGCAGGCCACTCTGTAATTTCCGTCATTGATTGGCAGCCCGCCGTGATGGACCGGCATGTGAACTACGTCGACCGGTTCTTGCACGGCACGGATGTCGCGGCCAAAGCCCTAGGCGTAACCGTGCTCCATCTTCCCGGCGGGACGGACCGCGCCACCATTTCCGAATCGGTGGACAAGGCCCTCGCCAGCACCACCGGCAACCCTGCCTTCATCGTGCCGGATCGCACCATCCAGGACATTCTGCGCCGCGACTTGAGCGGTCGTGGCCTGACCCTGGGACTGGACGTTTCAGTAATCGGCAGCGCCTCCCCCACGCTTGCCGAGCTCCAACCCATTCCGCTTTCCACCATCGATCTGCGCCCGGCGGAAGTATCTCGCCGGGCCGTCAAAATCATGTGCCAGCTCCTCGAATCCGACTCCCAGGGACCACACGAATCCCTGGAGTTGGTGCCCACGGTCATCACGCACCGTTCCAGCACGCTCCGCCCACAGTGAATCGCCACCCCTGATCCACCGGGCCTGCTCCTTCGTTTCACGACCCCCCTTTCGTTTCACCATCGTCGATACGCATCGATAATTCGATTCGCTTCCCCTCAACAAACGCACCATTCCCTTTCCCACCAACAAAGGAACAGACAATGAAGTCAGCTATCAGGACACGCCGCCCGCTCGCCCTGGCCGTGGCAGCCTTGGTCGGACTCCCGCTCGCCATCACGGGCTGCGGTACCACTTCCTCCGCCTCCTCCACGGATGCCGTGAAGGAAATCTCCGTGATGGATTACTACAACAATGAGCCGGACAAGTCCTTCATCGGCGACGCCCTGACGGCTTGCGGCATCAAGGCCGGCGTGACGATCAAGCGCGAGACCGTGCCGGGCAAGTCGTTGGTCTCCAAGGTGCTCCAGCAGTCCTCTTCGAAGACGCTGCCGGATGTACTCATGCTCGACAACCCGGATCTGCAACAGATTGCCGCCACCGGAGCGCTCGCTCCGCTGTCCGATTTCAACATCAGCACCACCGATTTCGCGCCCGGCGTCCTGAGCGCCGGCACCTACAAGGACAAGGTGTACGGGCTCGCCCCCACCGTGAACACGATCGCGCTCTTCTACAACAAGGACATTCTGGCCAAGGCCGGAGTCACCCCGCCCACCACCTGGGATGAGCTGAAGACTGCGGCCACCAAGCTCACGTCGGGCGAGCAGTATGGCCTGGCTTTCAACGCCAACCCCACCTATGAGGGCACGTGGCAGTTCCTCCCTGTCATGTGGTCCAACGGTGGCGACGAGAAGAACATCGACACCCCCGAGACCGCCCAGGCCCTCCAGCTCTGGACGGACCTCGTCAAGGACGGGTCCGTGTCCTCTTCAGCCCTGAACTGGACACAAGCAGACGTCAAGGACCAGTTCATGGCAGGCAAGGCAGCCATGATGGTCAACGGCCCCTGGCAGATTCCGGCGCTCGATAAGAACGCCGCGCTGCACTACGGCGTCGTAAAGATTCCGGTCCGTGACGCCAGCCAGACAGCCGTTGCCCCGCTTGGCGGCGAAGTGTGGACCGTTCCGCAGACAGGCAACAAAGCCCGCCAGGCCAAGGCCGCGGAAGTGGTGGCCTGCATGAACAGCGACGAAAACCAGCTGGCCTTGGCCAAGGTTCGCAACACCATCCCCTCCAAGACTTCGCTGGCCGCGAAGTTCGCCGCCGACAACCCCAAGCTCTCCACCTTCACCGATCTCATCAAGACCGCCCGTGCCCGCACCGGCGAACTCGGAGAAGGATGGCCGGCACAAGCGACCAAAATCTACTCCGCTATCCAGACCGCACTGACGGGCAAGGCCTCCCCGGCCGACGCCCTCAAGCAAGCCCAAGGACAGTAAGCGGCTGGACATGTCCCTCACAACAGATTCGTCGCAAGCCAACCAGCAGGCCAGGTCGCGCGCCAACCAGCGGGCCAAACCCGGGTCAGACAGCGTCCGTGCCCGGGAGGAAAGCCCGTCCCCCCGCCGGCGCAGCCGCAAACGCCGCGAGCGTCTCTTCCAATGGCTGTTCCTGGTTCCTGCCGTGATCTACATGGCGCTGTTCTTCGGCTACCCCGTGGTCAAGAACATCGTGATGAGCTTCCAGGACTACACCACGGCCACGTTCTTCACGGGCGAGGCCCCCTGGGTGGGGTTGGCGAACTACGCGAAGGTGCTGTCGTCGTCGTTGTTTTCAACGTCTTTGGTGAACACCGCGCTGTTCACGCTGGGATCCATCCTGGGGCAGTTCGTGATCGGGCTGGCGCTGGCGATCTTCTTCCAGCGCAAGTTCCCGCTCAACGGAATCCTGCGTTCGTTGCTCCTGCTCCCCTGGTTGCTTCCGCTCATCGTGTCCAGCGCGGTGTGGAGATGGATCCTGGACAAGGACAGCGGAGCGTTGAACCGCTTCCTCGGCGAATTGCACATCGTGAACACGGGCGTTCCATGGCTCACCAGCACCTCGCTGGCGCTGATCGCGGTAGTTGGCGTGAACATCTGGATCGGCATCCCGTTCAACCTGACCATCCTCTACGGCGGCCTCCAAGAAATCCCGGATGAGCTCTATGAAGCCGGTTCCCTAGATGGCGCCACCGGCTGGAAGGCGTTCCGGCACATCACCTGGCCGATGCTGCGTCCGGTGGTGAGCGTGGTCCTGGTGCTCGGCGTCGTCTACACCCTGAAGGTGCTGGACATCATCCTGGGCCTGACCAACGGTGGCCCGGCGAATTCGACCCAGACCATCGCCACGCAGTCCTACGATCTGTCCTTCCACGAGTTCAAATTCGGCGAGGGCGCCGCGCTGGGAAACGTCCTGGTGGTCATTTCCCTCGTCTTCGCTGTCCTGTACTTGCGGGCCAGCCGGCGGTCCGTCGATGAGTGAGGAAACCATGACGACGACGAAAATCACCATCCGCCGCTCGGCGCCGGCGAGCGCCCGGAAAGGAGGCGCCCCGAAAGGAGGCGCCCGGAAAGGGAATGCCCGAAAAGGCGCGGGACCGGAGCGCTCCGGTTCCGGACCCGAGCACAAAAAGTGGGGCTACACCGTCCTGGCCATCTTTTTCCTGGCCATCATGCTGTTCCCGGTCTACTGGATGATCAACGCTTCGTTGCAGCCCAACGGCACCACGCTGGAAACTTCATGGCTGCCGCTCAAGCCGGACTTCACCGGCTACGCCACGGCCATCAGCGAACAGGGCGGGAACCTGGCCACCAGCCTGGTGATCTCGCTGGGCAGCGTTGTACTCAGCCTGGCCATCGCCGCGCCGGCGGCCTATGCCTTGGCCTATTTCAAGGTCAAAGGCGCCGGCGTGGTCCTCTTCGCGATCCTGATCAGCCAGATGATTCCGGGAATCGTCGTGGCCAACGCGCTGTACACGGCCTACAACGATCTTGGCCTGCTCAATTCGATCCCGGGCCTGATCCTGGCCGACTCCGCGCACGGCATACCTTTCGCGATCCTCATCATCCGGGCCTTCATGAACGGCATGCCGACGTCGGTCATCGAGGCGGCGCGCGTGGATGGCGCCGGGCATGTGAGGGCGTTTTGGTCCATCGTGGTGCCACTGAGCAGGAACTCGCTCATCACCGCGGGGCTGTTCACTTTCCTGTTCACCTGGAGCGACTTCCTGTTCGCCCTGACCCTGACCACCACCGAGGCCGTGCGCCCCGTGACCCTGGGAATTTTCCAGTACATCGGCGCCTATGTGAACGACTGGAGCTCGGTCATGGCGACGGCGGTCCTCGCCTCCATCCCTGCCATCATCCTGCTGGTCGCGGCGCAGAAGTACATCGCGGCGGGAACCACTGGCGGCGCGGTCAAGTAGACCGCCCTTCAACATCAACAAAGGAGAAGCCATGACTGAACCAATCCGCGTCACCGTGTGGAGCGAAAACCGGCACGAAAAGCGCGACGAACTGGTGGCCCGCCTCTACCCGGAGGGCATGCACGGGGCCGTGAAGTCCGGCATCGAGGAGAACCTCGGCGACAAGGCCAGCGTCCGCACCGCCACCCTCGACGAGCCGGAGCACGGCCTCACCGAGGAAGTCCTCGGCAACACGGACGTCCTCACGTGGTGGGGGCACATGTCCCACGGTGATGTCGACGACGAGATTGTCGAGCGCGTGCACCGCCACGTCCTGTCCGGGATGGGCCTGATCGTCCTGCACTCCGGGCACTGGTCCAAGATCTTCACCAAGCTCATGGGCACCTCGTGCACGTTGCGCTGGCGCAGTGAGCAGGACCGCGAACTGGTCTGGACCGTGGACCCCACCCACCCCATCGCGAAGGGCGTGCCGCACCCCATTGTGATCGATCAGCAGGAAATGTACGGCGAATTCTTCGACATCCCCACTCCCGAGGAACTCGTGTTCATCAGTTCCTTCAGCGGCGGGGAAGTCTTCCGCTCGGGCTGCACCTTCCGCCGCGGCCACGGCAAGATCTTCTTCTTCAGCCCCGGCGACCAGGACTACCCGGTCTACCACCACAAGGACGTCCGCAGGGTCATCTCAAACGCCGTCGGATGGGCAGTCACCGATCGGCCGGAGCGCGCCTACCCCGAACTGCTGCGCTATGAGACCAACGACTTCTTCAACGGCAAGAGCTACCAGGGAGCCAACGCATGAGCACCCCTTTCGCCACCATTCCCGACGACGGCACTCCGCTTCGCGTCGTCGTCGTCGGCGCCGGGGGGATGGGCCGCGCGTGGCTCCGGACGGTCCAGGAGTCGCCGCTCGTGGAGCTCGCGGGCATCGTCGACCTGGACCTGGACGCCGCCCGCGCCGGAGCGGCGGCGATCGGGCGTCGCGATCTGCCGGTGGGCTCCGGGACCGCACAGCTGGCGTCCGACGTCGGCGCCCAAGCAGTCATCAACGTCACCGTTCCGGTGGCGCACCATCCGGTGACCACCGAGGCGCTGGCGGCGGGGCTCCCGGTGCTGGGCGAAAAGCCCGTGGCCTCGACGGTAGCCCAGGGGCTCTCGCTTGCGGCGGCGTCGGAGCTGAGCGGCCAACTGTTCATGGTCAGCCAGTCGCGCCGGTACAACAGGCAGCTTTTCGAGGCCAAACGCCTCGCCGCTTCTTTAGGCAGCGTGGGCATTGTCTCCGCCGAGTTCTTCAAGGGCCCGCATTTCGGGGGTTTCCGGGATGCGATGGACCACCCACTGCTCCTGGACATGGCCATCCATCAGTTCGACATGGCCCGATTCCTGCTCGACGCGGATCCTGTCTCGGTGTTCTGCGAGGAGTACAACCCGTCCTGGAGCTGGTACCGCGGCGATGCGGGGGCCACCGCCATCTTCGAAATGACCGGCGGGGAGCGCTTCGTGTTCACCGGAAGCTGGTGCAGCCCGGGCCAGGAGACCTCCTGGAACGCCGCGTGGCGGATCAGCGGCGAACACGGGACTGTCCTGTGGGACGGCGACAACGATCCTGAGTCCTCGCTGCCTCTTCCGTCCGGAGCCGGTTCGGAGGATCCGGGCCAGGAGATCGCCGGTTCATTGCGTGACTTCGTGGTGGCCCTGCGTACCGGGAATACTCCCATGGGGCAGGTCCACCAGAACATCATGAGCCTGGCCATGGTGGAAGCGGCCATCCTCAGCGCTTCTACCGGCACCCGCGTTTCCGTTGATGCGCTGCTTGAGGAATCCTACGCACAGGCCGTCCTGACCGAACGCGACCCGGACGTGCTGGAGGTCCTCAAGTCCTGGACCTCGGTCCGCAGCGCCCTGGCCCCTCCCGCCCACCAACCCAACTGACTGACAGTTGTTGTCGTTTTGAAGGCTCAGAACGACAACAACTGTCGGCTAGTTTGGTTTTCGTAGTCGTGCGCGCGCAGCTCGCGTAGTCTGGCCGCAAGACTGCCGGGCTGGGGTAGCCCGCGCCGCCAAGCGGCACCGCAGATCGAGACGAGGGGATATCAATCATGCAAGCAGCGAATTCGCGACGCCGGTTTGGCCGCCTGGCGGGCGCCGTCGCCGCCGTCGTACTCCTGGCAGGGCTCGGAACTGGACCGGCACAGGCGAACCCGACCGATGTCTATGTAGCACTGGGCGATTCCTATGCCGCCGGGACGGGCGGCAGCAGTCCGGCTCCGGGCTCATTGCCGGGCTGCCATCAGAGCCTGGACAGCTACGCGGCCCTCTTGAACGGGCTGAACCTGGGCTGCTTCGGCGCCACGTCGCTTGCCGTCAAGGCAGGTCTGGACAATCTGTCGCCAGCCGACCCTGTTGCGATCGTCCTGGGGTCCGCTACTGAAGTCTCGGTCACTGTTGGCGGCAACGACGTCGGCACGGGAGCCGTGGCGGTGGCCTGCACCAGCGCCGATGCCCTCGCGTGCGCTTCGGCCGTGCAGGGCGTGGCGAATGCGCTGCCCGCGCTACCTGGCAACATCGTGGCCATGGTCCAGTCCATCCGGCAGAAGGCACCCCACGCCGAGATCGTGCTGACCGGCTACCCGCGCTTGTTCACTATCGGCCCCAAGATGCCTCCCGCGCAGAAAGAGCTGGCCACCACTCTGAACGGAATGGCTGACCAATTGAATGCGACAATCGCCGGCGCCGCTTCCGCCGCGGATGTGGGCTACGTAAGCGTGACGGAGCGGTTCATCGGGCACGGCATCGGTTCCAACAATCCGTGGATCCACTACACCCAGCCATCACCCCTGGATCCGCCTCAGCTCGCGTTGGAAAACTTCCATCCCAACGACGCCGGCTACTCCCAGGGCTACCGTACGGCGGTCAATAGCGCACTCAAGAAGTAACCGCCCCCAGGCGCGGCCGGAGCGCGCTCAGGACCGCTTCGCGAGCCTGAACTCAAGGCCTGTGCGGACAGCCGGCCACTCGTGTTCGAGGATGGAAAACACCACGGTGTCGCGGAGCACCCCGTCCAAAGTCCGCGAGTGGTTCCGGAGGACGCCGTCCTGCTTGGCACCCAACCGAGCGATGGCCTCGCGGGACTGGTGGTTGAGCCAATGCGTGCGGAATTCGACGGCGGGGCAGCCGAGGGTCTCGAAAGCGTGGCGAAGCAGCAGCAGCTTGGAATCCGGGTTACTGCCGCTGCCGTGCGCCGAGGCTGCGTTCCACGTGGAACCTATCTCGACGCGCGGGGTGGCGGCGTCGATGTTCATGTATGTGGTCATGCCAATGAGCTTGCCGTTCGCCTTCAACCGGGTAGCGAACGGCAGCATGGATCCTTGCTCCTGCAGCCCGAGCCGGCGGTCGATCTCCGCGGCCATGCCCTCCGGCGTCGGTACCGAGGTGTACCAAAGATTCCACAGCTCGCCGTCTTTGGCGGCATCTACCAGGCCGTCGTGGTGCTCGGCGCTAAGGGGCTCCAGGGTTACGAAGCGGCCATCCAGGGTCACGGGTGCAATGAGAGTCACGTGGTTAGCCTAACCGGAGGCAGGCCCAAGCGGTTTCCAGTCGCTGATCGGGCCAGGGGCCAGGCCTCGCAGACGCACCGCAGTTCCCTTGCAAAAGCGGAATGTAAAGTGTACTTTACATTCCATGGAGAGTTCCCCTTTGGCCCTGAAATACCTTGCCATTGTTGGCGTTGCTCTTGCGCTCATCGCCGTACTGGCCGCATGGAGCGCTGCCGTTCAGGACGGACCATGGAATGGAGTCCCCCGGGTATTGATGGTTTGCGTTGTAGTACTCACAGGCCCCGCAGTGATGGTCATCAAGAAACAGGACGCGAGGATGGTCCGTTCGGATTCCGCGGAGGGGATCGAGAGTGAAGTGGCACTCAAAGCCTCTTCGGCTGCCTTCTACGACGCCCTCGTTCTCATCACCGCCCTTGGGGCGTCCTATCTAATTTTTGGCAACTATGCGCACCCGGCATTTATGACGCTTGTCCTTTTGGCGACGCTGATCGTGATGTATTTCGTCCGGCACGCAGTCATCTTGAAGAAGCTCGCTCGATGAAGAACCGGGTAGCCGAACTTCGGTCCTCAAAGAATCTTTCGCAGGAAGAACTTGCCCAGGCCGTCGGCATCTCACGGCAATCGGTGATCGCGATCGAAAAGGGGAGGTTCAATCCGAGCCTTCCCTTGGGTCTGCGCCTGGGCAAGTTCTTCGAGGTCAGCGTCGAAGACATTTTTGAGCTAGACGACTAGACGCAGGAGCTGTACAGGGTACTGACATGCATCTTCAGTTGACGGTTGTTCGTGCATTTTCCCTTATTTGCAACCGCCGTTGTTGCCGCGCCAACAATGGGCGAGACACCTAGGCAGCCTTACCGACCCAACTAGCTCGCATTTGTTGTCGTTTTGGGGGCTGTAAACGACAACAACTGCGAGTCAGTTGGGTGTCGGGGCAATTGCCTGTGGATAACTCAAAAAGGCGTTCCAGGATTTGCAACGATAAGGCGATGAGGACCCCGCAACCCTTGCCGACGCTGCTGGCGTGCGCCCCGTTCACCTTTCAAGAAGCGGTCGACGCCGGCGTGAGCCTCCGGCGGTTGCGGCACCGATCGCTCCCCTCGCCAAGCCGCGGCATCAGGATTCCGGATCGCGCATTGGTCCAGGGGCAGCCCAGGGACGTCCGTTTCGTCCGGCCTTTCACTGCGGTGACCGAGTTCTCGGCTGCCTCGCACGCCACAGCCTTCACCCTTTGGTCGTTCCCGGGGTTCCTGCCAGGCAGCGATGATCCGCGCATCCACATTTCGCGTCCGGACACCATGGCCATTCCTCGACGAACCGGGGTGGTTGGGCATGTGGGGCAGTTCTTCGACGACGAAATCACCAGTCTTGACGGTCTCTTGATCACCACCCGCACCCGGACGTGGCTTGATGTGTCCCGGAAGATGAGTGTGGATGAACTGACGGTCGTGGCCGACCATTTGGTGCGGATCCCTCGGCCGGAGTTTGAGGGCAGGGCAGAGCCGTACGCAACATTGGAACAACTGGCCGACATGCTGGACCGGCACAAAGGCACGCCTGGCATCCGGAAGGCACGCCTGGCCCTCGAACAGGCACGGATCGGCTCGGACTCGGCACCCGAAACCCGGCTCCGGCTGGCCCTCGAAAACGCCGGACTGCCCGAACCGCAACTGAACGTGGCCGCTGAGCTAGGCGCCGGCGTCGTACGTCAACCGGACCTGGCCTACCCGGAACACCGTGTGGCGGTCGAATACGACGGCGAGCCGCATTCCGAGCCGGCCCAGATAGTCCGGGACATCGCCCGCGAAGAGGATTTCGCCCGTGCCGGCTGGCACTTGGTGAGGATCTCCAAACGGCACATGGAGAACGACGCACGGTCCGCCGTCGCGAAAGTCCGTGCCGTGCTCCTCGACCGAGGCTGGACCCCCAAGTAGCAGTTCGACGCCCAAGTAGCTCGCAGTTGTTGTCGTTATCGAGCCTCAAAACGACAACAACTGCGTGGGCCCACGCCGCCAGGGTTCCCTGGCCGAGCTTGCGAGGCGAGGGGGCGGTGGGGACTAGTTGGGTGGCCCGAAAAAGCTAGTCAGTCCAGTCGAAGAAACCCTTGCCGGTCTTGCGGCCCAGCTCGCCGCGGGCAACCTTGTCGCGCAGGATCTGCGGCGGGGCGAATCGCTCCCCCAGCGTCGAATGCAGGTACTCGGCGATGCCCAGGCGCACATCCAGGCCCACGATGTCGGTGGTGCGAAGCGGTCCCGTGGGGTGCTTGTAGCCGAGCACCATGGCGGCGTCGATGTCCTCCGCGGAGGCCACGCCTTCTTCAACCATGCGCATCGCCTCGAGTGCGATCGCCACGCCCAGCCGCGAGGAGGCAAAGCCGGGCGCGTCATTGACGACGACGGCGGTCTTGCCGAGTGCCTCGGTCCAGCTTTTCGCCGTGGCGGCGAGTTCCGGCGACGTCTCCTTGGCCAGAACCACCTCGATGAGCGTGGAAGCCGGGACCGGGTTGAAGAAATGCAGGCCCACGAAGTTGGCAGGCCTCCGGAGCTGAGAGGCGAGGCCTGTGACGGAGAGCGACGAGGTGTTGGAGGCCAGGAAGGCGTCGGCGGAGAGGTGCTCCTCCACCGCTTTGAGGGCAGCAACCTTGAGCTCGTAATCTTCGGGCACGGCTTCGACCACGAGCCCGCAATGGACGAAAGAGTCATAGTCGGTGGAGGTGCTGAACCGGGACAAGGCCTGTTCGGCGGTTTCAGTCAGGGTGCCGCGGGCAGCGGACTTGGCCACGGCCTCGGCAACGCGGCCTTGCGCACCGGCGGCGGAGTCGTGGTCGCGCTCGACGACGATCACCGTGGCGCCCTTGATCAGGAAAGCATGGGCGATACCCGCACCCATGCGGCCACCGCCGAGGACACCGACGACATGCGGGATGGCGGGCGTTGCTGTCATTTTCAGGTCCTGTCTGGGTTGTCGCTGGATTGCTTTGCGCTCTTCTTGTCCAGGAACGCCTGCATGCGGTCGAACTTGGCTTGCGATTCGAAAAGCATGCCCTGCGCAAGGGTGTCGATCACGGGGTGCGCCTCGACCGGGGCGTGGAACACGGACTTGGTGATGCGAACGGCCAGGGGATCCTGCCGGCCGATCCGGTCGGCAAGGTTGTGGGCAGCTTCCATGAGCACGGGCGCTTCATGGATCTGGGTGATCAGGTTGATGCGAAGGGCTTCCTCGGCACGGAGGACGGCGCCCGCCAAGAGGATTTCCTTGGCGATCGGCTCCCCCACGAGTTCCTTGAGGCGCCACGTGGCCCCGGCTGCGGCCATGATGCCCAGGCCGGTTTCCGGGTTGCCGATCCGCAGGCTGGGCGTGCCGATGCGGAAGTCCGCGGCGTAGGCGAGTTCGGCCCCGCCGCCTAGGCAATAGCCATCCAGGGCCGCGATGACGGGCATGGGCAGCTTCGCGATCCGCACGAAGATGGTGGAGTTGATGCCCCGCAGGGCGTCGTCGCGGCGGCGTTCCCTCAACTGGCCGATATCCGCACCTGACGCAAAGACGCCTTCGACGCCGGCAATAATCAGGATTTTCGGCTCGCGCTCAAGGTAATCGCACACCTTGTGGAGTTCGTCCACCATCTGCTGGTCGATCGCATTGCGGACCTCGGGCCGGTTCAGGAGGACGGTGACGCGGTCCGCGCGTTCCTCGATGAGCAACGTTCGGAATTCCTCGGGGTTCAACGCCATTACATGCCTTCCAGGAGGATGGCGGCGCCCTGCCCGACGCCGATACACATGGTCGCGAGGCCGATCTTCCGGTCGGCGCCGCCCAGCTCGCGTTCCATGCGGCCCAGCAAGGTGATAGCGATACGCGAGCCGCTGGAACCGAGCGGATGCCCCAGGGAGATCGCGCCGCCGTCGAGGTTCACGATGTCCGGATCGAGGCCCAGACGCCGCATGCTCGCGAGCGATTGCGTCGAGAAGGCTTCATTGAGTTCGACGGCGCCAAGGTCACCGACCGTGAGTCCGGAACGGGCCAGGATCTTCTGGGAAGCCGGAACGGGGCCTATGCCCATGATTTCCGGTTCGCAGCCGGCCGAGCCGCCGTCGACGATGCGCGCCCGCGGGGTGAGGCCGAACTTTTCGATGGCAGCCTCGGACGCAACGATGATGGCGGACGCGCCGTCGTTGAGCGAGGAGGAGTTGCCCGCCGTGACAACGGAGCCGCCGGCAACCACCGGGCGGAGCCCGGCGAGTACCTCCATGGTGGTTCCCTCGCGTGGGCCTTCGTCGGTGTCCACCACGGTCTCACCCTTACGGGTCTTCACGGTGACGGGCACGATCTCTTCCTTGAAGCGGCCCCCGGCGATGGCAGCAAGGGCGCGTTCGTGGGAGCGGACGGCGAAGGCATCGGCATCCTCGCGGGAGATGCCGTCCACCCGGGCGACTTCCTCGGCAGTTTCCGGCATGGAATAGGTCATCTTGCCGCCGCGGGACAGCTCCCCCTTGGTGAACAGGGGGTTGGCGAAGCGCCAGCCGATGGATGTGTCGAAGATCTGCCCAGGCTTGGCGAAGGCAGTGGAGGGCTTCTCCTGCACCCAGGGGGCCCGGCTCATTGACTCGACGCCGCCCGCCACCACGATGTCCGCCGCACCGGCCTTGATCATGTGGCTGGCCATGATGATGGCGCTCATTCCGGAGGCGCACAGGCGATTGACCGTGATGCCGGGGATGTGGAGGGGCAGTCCCGCGAGAAGGGTTGCCATGCGGGCGACGTTGCGGTTTTCCTCACCGGCGCCATTGGCGTTGCCCAGGATGACTTCATCAATGGAGTCGGGGTCGACGCCGGCACGAGCCACGGCTTCGCGGACCACGAGGGCTGCCAGGTCATCAGGCCGGACCGCGGAAAGCGCACCGCCATACCGGCCGACAGGGGTGCGGGCACCGCCAACAAGAAAAGCCTCGACCATGAGAACATCCTTCGCGAAGGGAGCGGGGTCGGCGAATAATTTACCGACCGTTCGTTCTATAAAGATTACACGGCGCCGCGCCACGGTCAACTGTCGCGCGATCAACCGTCACGTAGCCAACTCCCCGCATCGCGTGCCACTGCCCCGCTCAGATCACCCGGATACCCAGGTGTCCGGCCAAAAGGGGTGCCAACAGGCTGAGCTGGTAATCATCGATGACCACGCCGGACAGTCCACCAAGTCCGTTGATCATCCGGAAGTCCGAGCCACGCAGGTCCACGTCCTTGAGCTTGGCCCCTGAGACATCCAGCGTCCCGATGGTGCAATCCTTGAGCACCATGCGCGTCGCGGTGCAGGCCCCGAGATCGAGCTCGTTGATGATGCAGCCCGTGATCACCACGTCCGTGAGTTTGGATCCACGCAGGTTCAGGAAGTCCAGCTTGCCGCCGTCGATCTTTACCGAATGCCAGGCTCCCTCGTACATTTCCGCCGAACCCCAGCGCGGGTTGCTGATCTCCACTTCACGCCACGAGGTGCGTGCAGCGGTAAACACCGGCGCGTAGGGCTCATTCAGGATGCAGTCCCGGAACGTCGCGCCGCGCAGCTGGGCTTCGTTGAAGGAGACTCCGTTGAATTCACACTCGATGAAATCCGCCCCGCTCAGCTCCGCTCCGTCGGCTACGGCACGGGTGAGGCGGACGCCGTCGTACCGTTCGCCGCGCCGGAAATCCGGGGATGGATCGTCGCGGAGCTCGTCAAGCCTGATCGGGGAAATCCGGGGCGCCGTCACCTTGGCGACCGCCGCCATCAGAGCGCCTCCGCTTTCGCCGCGATCTCCGCGAGATCCTTTGCGAGCGCCTTGCGCGTAATGCTCATCCCGAGCTTTCCGAAGGCGACCATCATGACCTTGCTGAAGAAAGTCGGCTTGAGGACCTCGGCGCCGAAGAACAACGCCAGTTCGGTCCCGCCGTCGCGCTCTTCCAGGGTGAAGCGGGTGGTGTAGTCCGCACCGCCCTGCCGGGCCTTGACCGTGGTCCCGCACGGAGGATCGCACTGGGAAACGTACATTTCGACGGTTTCCTCCCTGCCCATCATGGCGCGGGTTTCCTTCCACCGCGTGCCCTCACCATATGGTCCCTCGCTAAGCATCTGAATGGCTTTGACGCCGGAGAGCGTCTTGGCCGAGCCCGGAATATCGGAGATGACGGCCCACACTTTCTCCCGGGAGGCGTTGACGTGCTGGCTGAGAGTGGTGCTGTGGTCCATGCATCGAGCCTAACTGCGACCGCCGACAAAGACACTTGCGCGGTCTGGCAGGATTGCACCATGGTGCACATCGACTTGAGCGCGGACAGTGCGGCGGCAGGGGGTTCGCGGGCCCTGCAGGGGTACCTTGCCGAGCCCGACGGTGAGGGGCCGTTTCCCGGCGTCGTACTTATCCATGAAGCGTTCGGGCTCGACGATGTGATGCGCGGCCACGCGGACCGGCTCGCCGCGGCCGGTTACTTGACGCTCGCCGTCGACCTCTACAGCGACGGCGGCGCGAGGCGCTGCCTCGTGGCGACCATGCGCTCCCTGGGGTCGGGCACGGGCAGGGCATTCACGGATGTGTCCACGGCGCCGGTCCTGGCTCCGCAACGATGCCCGGTGCACCGGAAAAGTGGGGGTCATCGGGTTCTGCATGGGAGGGGCGTTCGCCCTGCTCGCGGCCCATGACGACTTCGACGCCGCATCGGTCAACTATGGCCAATTGCCTCGGCACCTGGAGCAGGCTTTGGAAGGTGCATGCCCGGTGGTGGCCAACTACGGGGGCAAGGACCGGACGATGCCGGGAGCGGCCGCGAAGCTGGAGGCCGCGCTGACAAAACTCGGGATCGAGCACGACGTCAAGGAATTCCCGACGGCGGGCCACGCCTTCATGAACGACGTTCCGGTAGGCCCCCGGCCGCTGCGTCCGCTGATGCGGGTGATGGGCATCAAACCCGATCCGGCTGCGGCCCCGGAAGCCTGGCAGCGTATCGAGGACCACTTCGCGAAGCACCTGAAGGGGTCATCAACTGCTCCGTAACTGCCGTTCTGAGCACTCAAAACGGCAGTTACTGGGGCCCACGCCGGCGAGGGCCCCGGCCTGAGCTTGCGAAGGCTGGGAGCCGGTGGGGAGCAATGGATGCTGGGATTAGCTAAACAGCTCGCTCTTGGGTTCGTTGTTCTTGACCTTCTGCCAGCCGAGCCACAGCACCAGGGCGAAGAACGGGATGGTGGCCAAGGTCCAGAGGCCCAGGAGGAACACTTCGCCCGTGGCTTTGTCCGTCATGGTGTCCATGCCGATCAGGACGGTGATGGCCAACAGGGCAACCAGGCCGACCCAGCTGGTCCACGGCGAACCCGGCATGGGGAGGCTGGAGACGTTGCCCTTCTTCTTGCGCAGCGCGATCTGGCTCGCGAAGATCGCTCCCCACGTGAAGATGACCCCGATCGAAGCGGTGTTCAGCGCGAGGTCGAAGGCGTGCGAGCCACCCAGCCAAATGTTTAGCAGGATGCCCACGAGGTACACGGCGCCGATTGCCAGGATGGCCGCGTACGGCACGTGGCGGGTGGACATCTTGGTGAGCCACTTGGGGGCATGTCCATTGTTGGCCATGGTGCGGAAGATGCGGCCGATCGAGTACAGGCCCGAGTTGCATGAGGACAGCGCGGCGGTGATGACGATCATGTTCATGACGTCGCCCATCCACGGCAAGCCCATCTGGCCGAAGACCGTGACGAACGGAGAGGTGCCTGCGTGGTACTGGTCCGAGGGCAGGAGCATCGCCAGCAGGGTGACGGAACCGACGTAGAAAACCACAATGCGGATTACGACGGCGCGGATCGCCTTGGGCACTTCGCGTTCCGGGTTCTGCATCTCGCCGGCGGTGATGCCGACCAGTTCGATGGCGTTGTACGCGAAGATCACGGCATTGAGGACCAGGATCATCACCAGTCCGCCCTTGGGGAACATACCGCCGTCGGCAGCGAAGAGATTCCCGACGGACGCGTGGCCGGTGCCGACCTGCGCGTTCGTGACCACCATGAAGGTGCCCACGGCCAGGAAGATCAGGATCGCGGCAACCTTGAGGCAGGAAGCCCAGAATTCGAACTCACCGAAGGCCTTGACGCTGAACAGGTTCACTGCCACCAGCAGCACCAGTGCGGCGATGGCGGACAGTTCAACGGGAACATTCGGGAAGAAGAACTGGAAATACAGGCCGATGGCGATGAGTTCGGCGATGCCCGTCATGGCCCAGTTGATGAAATACATCCAACCGGAGAGGAAAGCGCCCTTTTTGCCGAACATTTCACCGGCGTAGCTGACAAAGGAGCCGGAGGTCTGGCGGTACATGATCAGTTCACCGAGGGCCCGCATCAGCAGGTAGGCGATGACGCCGGCGATGGCGTACGAGAAAATCAGGGCCGGCCCGGTGGAGGCGAGGCGTCCACCGGCGCCCATGAAGAGGCCGACACCGATCGCGCCGCCCATCGCGATCATCGTGACGTGGCGGCGGCTCAGGGTCTTCTGGTAGCCCTCGGCGCTGAGGTTTTCGGAAGTTGTAGCGGTACTGGGCGCAGCCAGGGTTCCCGGCTCACGCTGAAGGTCGGTTGTGGTGTTTTGAGGCACAGCTGTTCCTTGTGGGTTGAGGAGATACCGGCCCTGGCTTCACGCGCATCGGCACAGGCAATTCGAGCTTTCGGCCTGTTGGCACGTCGAATCAGTAGCGAAAACACGGAAGCGTCGAAGGTAAATCCGGCAAAACCATCGTACCCGGTGATTTCGGCGGAGCGTGACGCGGGCAACAAACGGGGCGCTACGCTGGACACATGGGCACCATTCCGCCAGCCGGCAGGCTATACCGTTTCACGGGCTTGGACGCTGCGGCTTTCGGACTCTATGTGTCATTGGCGGCTGTTCTGAGCCTCGCCACCGCCCCGGTGACGGCTTTCGTGCAGCGGGTCTTTCCCGACCCCGCAACCGCCGTCTACGCCATCAACCTCGCCTTCTACGCTTCGGTCGGCCTCTTCGCAGTTGCGGCTGCGTGGCGCGTCATAGCCCGGGACCTCCTGATACTGGCCACACGTCCGTGGTTCACGCTCGCCATGATTCCGCTGTCCATCGTGGCGATGCTGATGATCACCGCCATCCTGGTAACAGTCACCGGCTCGGCCAAGGAGTCGCAGAACCAGCTGGGGCTCCAGTCCTTGGTCCTGCAACTGCCGGCCTGGTTCGTGGTGCCTTTGCTAGTGGTGGTGGGTCCTTTCGTCGAGGAATACCTGTTCCGGCACCTGCTCATCGGCAAGCTGTCCCGTCGCGTCAATATTTGGCTATGTTGCGTTCTGTCCGTGGTTTGTTTCGCCGCCATCCACGTGGTGGGACGTGAGGGCCTGGTGCTTCCCGCCTTGGCCCCTTACCTCGGAATGGGCGTCGTCTTGGTGGCCGTCTATGTCTGGACAGGCAAGAACGTGATGTTCTCCTACTTCGTTCACGCCGCCAAGAACCTGTTGGCCGTGGTGCTGATCTACGCGATCCCGCCGCAACTCCTGGGCGGCTGACCCAGCCCGGACTGGAACTGTCCGCTAGGCACTTCCGCGGCCACGCGCCGTCGTCGTAGGTTCAGTCCATGGCACTGAACTTTCAGGTAGTGATCGACTGCAAGAATCCGCATGACCTGGCCGATTGGTGGGCCGAAACGCTCGAGTGGATCGTGGAACCCCAGGACGAGGCATTCATCCGGTCCATGGTGGATCAAGGCTTCGCCACGGAGGAAGAGACCACCACCCACAACGGCAAGCTCGTGTGGAAGGACGGAGCGGCCATTGGCCCGGCGGAGGACCAGGACAAGGACACCCGCAGGCGTTTCCTCTTCCAGACCGTTCCGGAGGACAAGACCGTCAAGAACCGCGTCCACTGGGACGTGCGACTGAACGGACAGGACAAGGACGAGGTCCGCGCCGCCCTCGAAGCGCGGGGCGCGAAATACCTGTGGACGGCCAAGCAAGGGCCGCACGAATGGCACACCATGGCCGACCCCGAAGGCAACGAGTTCTGCATCAGCTAAGGGGATTACTAGACTCTGAGGGTGAGCAACGACTTCCCCGCCAAGGTATCCGACGTCTTTGACCCGTCGCGCTGGCGTACCGTGTCCGGTTTCGACGACTTCCAGGACATGACGTACCACCGGCAGGTCGAGCGGGACGCAGACGGCAAAGTAGCGAGGGACCTTCCTACAGTCAGGATCGCCTTCAACCGTCCGGAGGTCCGCAACGCCTTCCGCCCCGGCACCGTTGACGAGCTTTACCGCGCCATGGACCACGCCCGGATGACCCCGGATGTCGCCACTGTGCTCCTCACCGGAAACGGCCCCTCTCCCAAGGACGGCGGCCATTCCTTCTGTTCCGGCGGGGACCAGCGGATCCGCGGCCGCGACGGCTACCGGTACGTAGTACAAAAAACAGCAGACGGCGAGACGCAGGAGAGCATCGACCCTGCCCGGGCCGGCCGCCTGCACATCCTGGAAGTCCAGCGGCTCATGCGGACCATGCCCAAGGTGGTCATCGCCGTCGTGAACGGCTGGGCCGCCGGTGGCGGGCACTCACTGCACGTTGTCTCGGACCTCACTATCGCCTCCCGCGAGCACGGAAAGTTCAAGCAGACCGACGCCACTGTGGGAAGTTTCGACGCCGGCTACGGCTCGGCGCTGCTCGCCCGCCAGATCGGGCAGAAAGCCGCACGCGAGATCTTCTTCCTTGCCCGTGAATATTCCGCGGAGGACATGGTCCGCATGGGTGCAGTGAACGAAGCCGTGGACCATGAGCGGCTCGAGGAGGTCGCCCTGGAGTATGCCGCGGACATCGCGCGCCAATCCCCGCAGGCCATCCGCATGCTCAAGTTCGCCTTCAACCTCGCCGACGACGGCCTGGCCGGCCAGCAGGTGTTCGCCGGCGAGGCCACGCGCCTGGCTTACATGACGGACGAAGCCGTGGAGGGCAAGGAAGCCTTCCTCGAGAAGCGCGATCCGGACTGGTCCAACTTCCCTTACTACTTCTAGGACTCGCCCGTGAACATCGATCCCGTTCTCAAAGCCCTGGCCGCCGCCCTCCACGACGAGGGACCCGCCGTCGAAATCATCATCCCGGAAGACGGCACCCCGGTGGCCGTCCCCGTTGAAACGCCCGGATTCGAGGACGCCGCGGTAGTGGTCCGGACCTCCGGTTCCACCGGCACGCCCAAGGCCACGGTCCTTACAGTCGATGAGCTCGCTGCTTCTTCCATGGCCACGGCCATCGCGCTCCGAGGTGAGGGACAGTGGCTCCTGGCCCTGCCCCTGCAATACGTTGCAGGGGTCCAGGTGTTGGTCCGCTCGCTTTTCGCGGGCACCCGTCCGTGGGCCATGGACCTCTCGAATGGCTTCACTCCGGAGGCCTTCACCGCCGCCGCCGAAGAACTGACCGACAAGATCCGGTTCACGTCCTTGGTACCCACCCAACTGCAGCGGCTCCTGGACTCTCCCTCGCCGCAGACCCTCGCAGCCCTGCGCCGTTTCAACGCCATCCTCCTGGGCGGGGCACCTGCACCCGCCGCGCTGCTGGACGCCGCCAGGGAGGCCGGACTGAAGGTCGTGACTACCTATGGCTCGGCCGAGACGTGCGGCGGTTGCGTGTACGACGGAAGCCCGCTGGACGGCGTCAGGGTCATTGTCGGCGACGACGGCCGGGTCCTCCTGGGCGGCGACACCGTGGCTTCCGGTTACCTGGACGCGCCCGATGCGACCGCCGAGGCATTCTTCGAGGAGGATGGCACCCGCTGGTACCGCACCAACGATCTCGGCGAGCTTGCCGATGACGGAACCCTCACAGTGTTGGGGCGCGCCGACGACGTCATCATCACCGGCGGCGTGAAAGCCTCCGCCGCGTTCATCCAGGCGGAGCTTGAAAAGTTCGACGGCGTCCAGGCGGCTTTCGTGGCCGGGGTGCCTTCCCGTGAGTGGGGCCAGGCGGTGGCCGCCTATGTTGCGGTCGAGGACAGTTCCCCGGAAGCCATCGCGGACTACAAGGCCCGCTGCCAGGAATCGCTAGGGACCCTCGCTCCCAAAACAGTGCTGACCACGGATGGCCTCATCATGCTCCCCAATGGAAAGCCTGACCGGCTGGCCATGATCGAGCTGCTCACCGAGGTGCATCAGGGAGAATAGACACGTCCTCCCTGACCGTCATTTGCCTTCCCCAACGCGAAACAACACGAGGTACTGAACGTGGCAACAGCTGCACAATGGATTCAAGGCGCCCGCCTGCGCACCCTGCCGGCCGCGATCGCGCCGGTGCTGATCGGCACAGCGGCCGCCTACGAGCTGCAATCTTTCCGGCTCTTGAATGCCATCCTCGCCGCCCTCGTGGCGCTGCTGCTGCAGATCGGTGTCAACTACGCCAACGACTACTCGGACGGTATCCGCGGCACCGATGAGGACCGGGTGGGTCCGCTCAGGCTGGTCGGTTCCGGCGCCGCACGACCGGACCACGTCAAATGGGCCGCGTTCGGTGCGTTCGGCCTGGCCATGATTTTCGGCCTGGTCCTGGTGATCATTACGCAGAGCTGGTGGCTGATCCTGGTGGGTATTGGCTGCGTCCTTGCTGCCTGGGGATACACCGGCGGCAAGAACCCGTACGGCTACATGGGCCTGGGCGACCTGTTTGTGTTTGTCTTCTTCGGCCTGGTGGCAACGCTGGGCACCACCTACACGCAGGCCGGGCAAGTGAGCCTTCCGGCGGTCATCGGCGCCATTGGAACAGGATTGATCGCCTGCGCCCTGCTGATGGCCAACAATGTGCGCGACATCCCCACGGATATGGCGGCGGGCAAGAGGACACTGGCCGTGCGGCTGGGCGACCGCCACGCCCGCGAGAGCTACGTCCTAATGCTGGCCCTCGCCATCCTGTTGGTGGTGGTGCTGGCGCCCACCAGGCCCTGGATGCTGATTGTGCTGCTCCTGATCCCCGCCTGCCTCATGCCGGCCTGGCTCATGGTCAACGGCCGCAAGCGCAAGAGCCTCATTCCCGTACTCAAGCAGACCGGAATGATCAACCTTGGCTACAGCGTGCTGTTCTCCCTGGGCCTCATCCTGAGCCACGGCTTCTAACGCCCGCTCACATAGAGGCCGCTTTTCCCCAACCCTCGCTCACTTATAGCCCGGTTTTCGCCAACCCTCGCTCACATGATGTGAGCGAGCGTCCGCGGGAAGCCCCACATAGGTGAGCGAGCGTCCTCCCCCGAACCGTCGCTCACATATCGACCGGTTTTCCCGAACCCTCGCTCACAAATGAGCTTCTAGGCTTCTTTGGGGCGGCGGTCGTTCTCGACCTTTACCGCGGGGTTTTCATCGACCAGCCGGTCCTCGATCGAGGCGTCTTCAATCTCCAAGGCGGAGCGGATGGGCTTGGCCTTCCCGGAGAAACGTTCCCGCATGGCGGCAGTGGCGGCATCGCGCTGCTTCTTGAAAAACAGGTAGCTGATGGCGAACGCGATAAGGCCCGCGAAAACCGCCGCGAGCAACAAACCCGTCTGCAGGAGCGCGAAGAGGACGAAGAGCGGTACGAAGAGCCCCAGACGGATCAGGGAGTATTTGAGGAAAGCCACGGATCAAGTTTAGCCTCACAGCCTGATTGCACCCTGATCGCACAGCTATCGTTGGACCCGGCGGCGACTAGACTTGACGGTATGCTCCGCGTTGTTGCAGTTGTCGCCGTCCTGCTCGTGTTCGTCTATGGGCTGGTGGACGTCATTCGCACCGACCGCCGCTCTACCCGGGGAATTTCCAAAACCGCATGGATCGTGGTGATGATCCTGCTGCCCGTTGTCGGTGCGGTTCTCTGGTTCCTCATCGGCCGCCCCTACAACATCCGACCCACCCCGCAGCCCGCGAGCCACCCCACTGCCCCCGACGACGACCCCGACTTTCTCCGCAACCTGGAGGTCCGCCGCCGCAACCAGGCCGAAGCCGAACGGCTAAAGAAGCTCAAGGCCGAGCTCGAAGCCAAGGAACGCAAGCTCAAGGGCGAATCCAAGGCCGACGACAGCGGCGACGTCAACAGCTGACAGAACCCGCGGCACGAGTGGGCTCCCTTCCTGACCTCTTTTGAAACGCGAACGACGGCGACACGCCCGCAAGTGCGGAGTGTCGCCGTCGTCGTCAATTCAAAAAGGGTCAGGACGGCACGGCGCCCTTCGGAAGAGCAGCCCTACTGCGAGAGACCCGAGTAAGAGTGCAGGCCGTTGAAGAATACGTTGACCACCGTGAAGTTGAAGATCACGCACAGGTAGCCCGCAATCGACAACCAGGCAGCGCGGGTTCCCGTCCAGCCGCGGGTGGCGCGCGCGTGCAGGTAGCCGGCGTAGACCACCCAAATCACGAAGGTCCAGACTTCCTTGGTGTCCCAGCCCCAGAATCGGCCCCAGGCTTTCTCTGCCCAGATGGCGCCGAACATGAGGGTGAAGGTCCAGCCCACGAATCCCACGGTGTTGATGCGGTAGGACAGGTTTTCCAGGCTCAACGCGTTCGGTACGAGCCGCATGAAGCCCAGTTTGTCCACGCCGCCGGCCGCCAGGGTCTTCTGCCGGTGCGATTGCAGCAACTGCAGGGCTGACATGGCGAACGTCAAAGTGAACAGGGACGCGGACATCACGGCGATGGAGACGTGGATGACCAGCCAATAGCTTTGCAGTGCCGGAACCAAGTGGCCTACCGGGGTCCAGTACGTCACGGACGCGGCCACCATCATGATCACGGCGAGGCCCAGCACAAAGGTGCCCAGGAAGCGCAGGTCACGGCGGATGAGCGAGAGCAGGAAGACCGCAACCACCAGGAAAGCGCCGGTGGTCAGGAACTCGTACATGTTGCCCCACGGCACGCGGCCTGCGCCGATCGCGCGGGTGATGACTCCGGCACCATGGATTGCCACGCCGATGATCGCGACCGCCACCGCCACGCGGGCGGGAATGCGGCGCTCGGCGGCGTACTTCATGTCACCGCCGGCGGTCTGGTTGACGGAGGTGATGGCCGACGTCGGGCGCTCAGTACGGCCGGCCGGTCCGCCGACGTCGTTTCCACGGGCACGCCCGGCGGCGACCGGAACCTTAACCTCGGCTGCCACGGAAGAGGCTGCCTTCAGGTCCACTGCCTTCAGCATCTTGCTGCTCTTGGCGAGGTCCCACGCGAAAGCGATGAACGCCACCGTGTAGGTGCCGGCCGCGAGCAGCATGAAAAGCTCGCTGTATTGGCCCATGGTTTCGTTGATGGGGAACATTACTGGTCCTTCGAGGTTGAGGAAGAAACGGTGTCGGTGGACTGATCTGTGTGGAGCAGCCATTCCCGTTGCAGCAGTTCGCGGATCGCGGCAGCTTCGCCGGCCAGCCTGTGGTCCTCGCCGCGGGCAAGGAGACCATACTCCACCATTGTGCGCCCGTCGTCGTGGGTTCCGGTGCGGACCCAGACGCGACGGCGGTTCAGGTAGAGGGAGAGAATCAGTCCGGCGACCGCAAGCAAGGCGAACACGAGCGCGGTGGCCTGGCCCGGATTGTGGTGGATGTCGACGCCGACGTACTTCTTGACGCCGTCGAAAGTGATGCTGCCCTTGCCATTAGGAAGCGTGTAGGTGCCTCCCGGGGCGAGCGCGATGGCCTTCTCCGCCATGCCGCGGCCATTGAGCGGGGTCAGCTTGGCTACATCGAGCTCGAAGACGTTCTGCGGGGCGCCCTTGTTCAGGCCAAGGTCGCCGTAGTACGAGTTGAGGTTCAACTGCGGGTTGAAGAGTTCGGGATCGCCGCTGTAGGCGACACCCTTGTCCGTCACCATGGCCGTGGGCAGGAAGAACCCCGCGAAGCCGAGCTGATCGGGCTTGGCATCGGGAACCTTGATGACCACCGACGAGTAGTAGTTGTCACCCTGCAGCTTGGCCACGACAGGCCCCTGCATGGCTACGTTGCCGGCGCCGTCCCGGACAGTGACCACAGGAGCGTAGCCGTTGCCCGTCAGGTAAATGCTGGTATCGCCAAGCGACACGGGATCGTTGACCTTGAGGACCTGTTTCTTGGCGGGCGCGTCCGGGGTGTCCTTGGTGGTGACGTCCGCCGTGAAGTCGATGGGCTGGCCGAAGTGCGCCGACGATTCACGGTCGAATTTGACGTCGAACTTGTTCAGCTGGATGGAGTACGGCTGCAGCCAGCTGCTCTGGAAGTTGGTGCCGGGGCTGAATTGGTCGTAGCCCACCAAGGTGTTCACGAACGTATCGCCTTCCACCAGGATGCGCTGGCCGCTGTAGCCGAACAGCCCGCCGACCGCCACAGAAACCAGCACTCCGATCAGCGAAGCGTGGAACACGAGGTTTCCCACTTCCTTGAGGAAGCCGCGCTCGGCACCCAAGGAAGGCATGGCGGCGTCGACGTCGCGCACCTCCACGCGGTAGCCGCGCTTCTTCAGCACCGCAGCGGCGTCCGAAATAGCCTTCGACGCCGGGATCCCGGCGTCGGCGGGCAGCACGAGCGTGCCGTACTCCGGGAGGCGGGAGAGACGCTTCGGGGTCCGCGGCGGCTGGGAGCGCATTGCCTTGTAGTGGGCGATGGCCCGTGGCGTGACACAGCCGATCAGGGAGATGAACAGAAGAATGTAGATCGCCGAGAACCAGGCCGAGGAGTACACGTCGTAGAGCTGTACGGAGTCCAGGAGCTTGCCGTAGTCCGGGTGGTCGCTGATGTACTGCGTCACGATCGAAGGGTTCGCCGGGCGCTGCGGGAACAACGAGCCGGGAACGGCCGCGACGGCCAGGAGCAGCAGAAGGAACAGCGCTGTACGCATGCTGGTCAGCTGGGTCCAGGCCCAGCGCAGCATCCCTATGATCCTCAGGGCCGGCAGTGCCGCCTCAGCTTTGGCCTTATCAATGGCCTTGCCAGCTTCCTTGCCAGCTTTCGCGGATTCGCTGGTGGACTTGTTGGACTTCTTTTTACCTTGCACGGGCTCGCTCATCAGATCGGCAACTTCACATCGGTTTGGAACCAGTACTGCAGCCCGGTTACCCAGGCACTCCACACTCCAGTGGCCATCAGGAGTCCCAGGAGGATCAGGATGCCCCCGCCCATCCGCTGGATGGCGAGGCGGTGCTTGCGGAAAAAGGACATCACACCCATCCCCCGGCGGACTGCGAGGGCTATCAACAGGAAGGGAATGCCAAGGCCAAGACTATAGACAAACGCCAGGAGAGCCCCCTTCGCCGCGGACGATCCCCCGGAAAGGCTCAGCAACTGGACGGCGGAATAGGTGGGACCAATACAGGGCGCCCAGCCGAGTCCGAACGTGATGCCCAACAACGGCGCACCCCACAGCCCGGCAGGCGGCTTGGCATGGATTTTGGCGTCACGCTGCAACCACCCGAAGCCGCCCAGGAACACGACGCCCATGATGATCACCAGCACGCCCAGCAACTGCGTGATCCACGCGTTCTGCGGGCCGGTGATGAGGGTCCCCAATTGGCCGAAGGCGCCACCGAGCAGGACAAAAATCGCCGAGAATCCGAGGACGAACAGGCCGATTCCCGCGAGCATGCGCCCGCGCTTTTGTTTCTGGAGGTCGACGCCGCTCAGCCCGGTTACGTAGCCAAGGTAGCCCGGTACCAAGGGCAGGACGCACGGCGACAGGAAGGAAACGAGTCCGGCCAGCAAAGCCACAGGGATGGCCAGCAGCAAGGAACCGCTCAGGATGGTCTCGGCGAAAGGGCTATTCACGCTGTCCTGGCCACCTACTCGGCAACCGCGGTGGTGATGAGGGCCTTGAGGGTGCTCTTCTCGATCTCGCCCAGGACTCGGGCGGCAACCTTGCCTTCTTTGTCCAGAACCAGCGTGGTGGGCACCGCACCCGGAGGCACAATGCCAGAGACGGACAGCAGTACGGCGCCGTCTTTGTCGTTGAAGCTGGGGTACGTGAGCTTGAACGTCTGGTCGAACGCGTCGGCCGTGGCCTTCTCGTCCCGGAGATTCACACCGTAGAACTGGACACCTTTGCTCTTGAACTCCTGGTGCAGTTCTTCAAGGATCGGCGCTTCAACCCGGCACGGCGCACACGCGGCGAACCAGAAGTTGAGGACGGTTACCTTGCCAAGCAGGTCCTGCGGGTTCACGGCAGTTCCGTCGAACAACGTGCCTTTGATCCCGACGGCGGCCTTACGGTCCGCTTTGGCGAATTCGGTCACCGAGCCGTCCCCGGCGACGTAGTTCTTGTTGTCGCCCGCTTTGGCTTGCTGGGCCAGGGCGTCTTCCTGGGCACAGGCGGACAGGCCCATGGTCAATGCAGAGAGTGCCACCCCCCCGACAGCAAGGAAGCTGCGGCGCGAAGTCAGGGCTGCGTTGATCTTCTGGCCGCTGGTCTTGCGGCTGGTGGTGTTGCGGTCCATTGTCATGCTCCGGGGGTCTTCGCGGCACCGGGCAGCAGCACGGCCGCGGGTTCGCTGTAGTCCACCCGCGCAACCTTGCCGTCGTCGAACACCAGGGACGTCAGTGACGTCAGCGTGCACTCGCGTTTGCGCGGATCGTGCCACAGGGGTCGGCCCTCCGCGCTGAGGCGCGTGGCGTAGATGGGGAGCTGGTGGCTGACGAGGATGGCTTCGGCCCCATCGCCGCCGAGTTCGATCGCTTTGAGCCGGGCATCCTCGACGGCGGCACGCATGCGGGTGACCTGGTCCTGGTAAGACTCGCCCCAGGACGGACGCAGCGGATTGCGGTACTCGAACCAGTGCTTGGGCTTGATGAATTCGGAGACGCCGGCTTTGAGCCCTTCGAAGTGGTTCTCGGCCTCGATAATCCGGGGGTCGGTGTGGATCTGGAGGTCCAATGCCTGGGAAGTGGGAAGGGCGGTTTCCTGGGCACGGGTCAACGGCGAAGAGACCAGGTGGACGATGTTCGCCCCCTGCGCGACGCGGGCAGCGAAGTGGTCCGCGAGCATCTTGGCCATCTCGCGGCCGCGTTCGGAGAGGTGGAATTCGGGCAGTCTGCCGTACAGAATGCCGTCGGGATTGTAGACCTCGCCATGGCGGAGCAGATGGACAGTTGCTTGGGGCATGTTTACCAGTTTCTCAAAGAAGGCGGGCGATCTGAAATCTTCTACGTTTCGTAGAACTGAAAGTTTCTTCAGAATGTTCCCTGAAGGTGGAATAAAAGATGCATTTGCATGTTTATACTTGACACAAGGTTCGGTTGACACTTCAACTAAGTACGACCGAACGCCCAGTGAAGCTACGACCACACCTTCCCAAGGAGAACCCCATGACTCTTCCCGCAAACGTCACCACCGGCGTCTGGACCCTCGACAACTCCCACAGCGAGATCGGCTTCACCGTCCGCCACGCAGGCATCAGCAAGGTCCGCGGCCAGTTCACCGAAGCCGAGGCCACCCTTGAACTCGGCAATGGGCTGACCGACTCCAAGGTCGCCGCAACCATCCAGACCGCCAGTTTCGACTCGGGCGACGCCAACCGCGACGGCCACGTCAAGGGCGAGGACTTCTTCGACGTGGAGAAGTTCCCGGAAATCACGTTTGTCTCCCGCCACGTCAAGGCCAACGGCGACAGCTTCGACCTCGTGGGCGATCTGACCATCAAGGGCGTCTCCAAAGAGGTCACCATCGAGACTGAGTTCAACGGCGTGGCCGTTGACCCGTTCGGCAACACCCGCGCAGGCGTCTCGGGTGAGACGACCATCAGCCGCAAGGAGTTCGGCCTGACCTGGAACGCAGTGCTCGAGGCCGGCGGTGTGTTGGTCAGCGACAAGGTTGTCATCAACCTGGAACTGGCTTTCATCGCACCCGCCGCCTAATCCACCGGACTCCTAATCCACCGGGTTTCCGGACTGAATGGCGTCTTCGGTGCTGCACACGATCCCCTGTGCAGCACCGGAGGCGCCATTTCGTTGCTTGCGGTGTCACCCGCTTATTGTTCGGGGAAAAGCCGATACTTAGCGGCGAATTAGCCAAGAATTTCCTATGAATCCTTAAACCTCAGGTCTAAAGTGATGCCATGAGTAACCCAAACGAAGCTCCTCAGCCTCAGCAGCCCGGAGCCCAGCCACCGCAGCCCGGCAATGTCCCTCCTGCGGGTTACCAGCCTCCGCAGGGATACCAAGCACCTCCTTCTTACCAAGCGCCTCCCTCCTACCCGCAGCCCGGCCCCGGATACCAGCAGCCCGGCCAACCCGCCTATGGCATGCCAACGGGCCCGAATAGCGCACCGCCGGCAGGGCTCGGCTACGCTGCGCCAGCGCGGAACACCTTTGGACTCGACTTCAACAACGTCGCGCAGCGCTTCCGGGACACCACGGGAGTGCCGCAGCAGTTGACCATCTCCTACTGGTTGTGGGTCGCGGCTGCCGCTTTGGGTGTTCTTGCCAGCTTCGCCAACATCTTCACGATGCGCGGCCTGTTCGGAGAGATGATGGTGGGCCCGGGTATTGTGGGCCTGATTTTCAGCCTGGTGTTCGCTGCCCTCTACATCTTCATTGCCATTCGCCTCAAGGAGGGCTCCCGCTGGGCACGGCTTGTCCTGACCATCCTGGGAGCGTTTGCGGTGATTTCCCTGCTGGTCCAGGTGGTTACCCTTAACCTCAACTTCATCGGATCGGCGGTAGCCGTCGCGGCTACGGTCTTGATGTGGCTTCCGGAGTCCCGGAAGCACTTCGTATAGGAACAACGCAGCACATATGGCTGAAGGCCGCGGCAGGTCCCGAGAGGACCCCGCGGCCTTCCCTTTGTCCCCGCGCGATTCGCGGGAGATCCGCCGAACCTTGTTCAGCGAGAATTCTTACCGCGAATCATCACCAGCACTGTGCCTCCGGGGTACGGTGGAATTAAGCCGAGCTGGGGGCAGGGCACGTTGCACCCGGCAGCCGTATCTGCAGTCGACACGCAAAGGAATGCCATGAGCACCCCTCCGTACCCACCGTCCACTCCGGGCGAAAATCCCACACCTGAGCAGCCGAAATACGGCCAGCAGACACCCCAGCAGGGTCAGCAGCCGCAATACGGCCAGCAGGCTCCGCAGTATGGGCAGCAGACACCGCAGCAGGGTCAGCCGTCACCTTACGGCCAGCCGTCCGCGCCGCAGTACGGGCAGCAGGCTCCGCAGTACGGGCAGCAGGCTCCGCAGTACGGGCAGCAGGCACCTCAGCAGCCGCAGTACGGCCAGCCTTCCGTCCCGCAGTACGGGCAGGGCGGCCCCGTCGCTTGGCCCAGCCAGCAGCCCGCTGCCACGTCCGGAGTCCCCCAGCTGGTCAACATCTCCTTCTGGCTCATACTTGCCGCTGGTTTGCTGACCTTGATCGGCATTCCCTTCACCATCGCTACGCTGAACTCGCCGGCAGGCAAGAACATGCTCGATCAGGCGTTGTCGGCACAAGGAAGCAACGCATCTGGCATTGACACCAGCACCTTCATCAGCATTTTGATCACCGTCCTGGTTATTTTCTCGGTGATTTTTGCCGGACTCTACGCACTGGTTGCGTTCAAGGTCCGCCAGGGCAAGAACTGGGCCCGGATCCTGGGCACGGTCTTTGCGGCGATTTCCCTGCTCGGCCTGACCCAGATCGGCATGGGCACCATCACCATCCTCCTGGGCGTCGCCGCGATCGTGCTGTTGTACCTGCCGGCCTCGGCGCCGTATTTCCGGAAGGCCCAGCCGTTCGCGAACCCCTACGGCCAGGCGCCGTACGGCCGTTAAGCACAGCGCCGTACGGCAGCCAGGCCACGCGGCGTACGGCAGCCAGGCCACGCGGCGTACGGTCCACGGCCCACCGCCAAGAACAAACAACGGGCGCAGACCCGGCTCGGCCTAAATGGCCTGGCCCGGGGTCTGCGCCCGTTGTGCGTGATACGCCAGGATCTGAAGCTCAGTGGCCATATCCACCTTTCGCAGATTCACGTACGGCGGAACCTGCAGGAGGACGGGCGCAAAGCTGAGGATGCTGCGGATACCCGCGCTGATCACGCGGTCGCAAACGTCCTGCGCCACCGCGGCCGGGAGGGCCAGCACAACCATGTTGGTGCCGGTCCGCTGAAGGACCGTTTCAAGATTGGCGGCGTCGCTGACCCGCAGCCAGCCCACTTCGTTCCCGATGACCATAGGATCGGCATCAAGGATCGCCACCACGTCGAAACCGCGCGACTCGAATCCGCCGTAGCGCGCCAACGCCTTTCCAAGGTTGCCCGCGCCCACAATGGCCACTTTCCAGTCGTGGGTCAAGCCGAGCGCCGCCGCGATGTGGCGGCTCAGGTACTGGACCTCGTATCCCACGCCGCGCGTTCCATAGGAGCCGACGTAGGAGAGGTCCTTGCGCAACGTGGACGAACTGACTCCCGACGCCTCGGCCAACGCCTCGGAGGAAACCCGTTCCACGCCTTCGCCCAGCAGGGAGTTCAGAGCGCGCAGGTAAAGCGTCATCCGGGCCACAGCCGCGGGTGGTATCTGCTTCGCGGCAGAGTCCTTGTCCCCGGATACAGCTTCGGCGGACGGTTCCAGCGCAGTCACGTTCTTCTCCATTGCGTCGCTTTGTTTTCCCACTCTATTGCCAACAAAGCACTGCACGCATGTTCAGGCTGCGATGGCCTTCTTCAGGACCCGAACCAATCGTGCCTCATCGATTTTCCAGAAATCCCGTTGGATACCGTCCACGAATACCACCGGGATCTCCTCGGCGTAGCGCTCGCGCAGTACAGGGTCGGTGTCAATCGATTGTTCCGTCCACGTGAGCCCAAGGCTTGAGGTCACGCGTTCGACGGCGTCACGCGCCGCGGCGCAGAGGTGGCAGTCAGCTTTGGTGAGGAGTACGACGTCGGGATTTGGCATGGTTCAAAGGTATCGCTTTAGCGTCGGCACAGCCGTGCGAACGGCAGGAGGCCGGGCGATTGACTAGACTCATGGCATGCCCGTCGAGAAGAACGCCGTTGTGGCCACCGCGCCGGCCGCAACGCAGCAGCACGGCGAAGCCGCATTCTTCGACGTCGACAACACCCTCATGAAGGGCGCCAGCCTCTTCCACGTCGCGCGGAAGATGTACGAACGCAAGGCCTTCACCCTTTCCCAAGCCGCGGGCTTTGCCTGGAAGCAATTCAAGTTCGTGCTACGGGGCGAAAAGATGGAGGACGTCCATTCCGTCCGGGATTCCGCGCTCGTCCTCGCGGCCGGTATCAAGGTGTCCGACATCAAGGAACTGGGCGAAGAAGTCTACGACGAGATGATCGAGTCGCGGATCTGGCCTGGTACCAAGGCCCTGGCGGAACAGCACCTGCGGGTTGGCCGCAAGGTCTGGCTCGTAACCGCCACACCCATCGAAGTCGCCACCGTCATTTCCACGCGCCTCGGCCTCACGGGCGCCCTGGGTACCGTGGGCGAAGTTGAAGATGGTGCCTACACGGGCCGGCTCGTGGGCGAGATCCTCCACGGTCCAGCCAAAGCCGTGGCTGTGCAGCGCGTAGCGGACGAAGAAGGCCTGGACCTGAAGCGCTGCTGGGCATACAGCGATTCACATAACGACATCCCGCTGCTCACTTTGGTGGGCCACCCGGTGTGCATCAATCCCGACGCCGGGCTGCGCCGCCATGCGCGCGAGAACAACTGGCCGGTTTATGACTTCCGTTCCGGCCGCCGGGCAGCCACGCTCGGCCTCAAAGCCGCGACTGTCGGAGGCGCTGTCTACGGTTTGTGGCGGGGTTTCTCCAAGTTCCGCAGCCCGAGGGGCTAACCCCAGCAACCCTCGCTCACATATAGCCGCCCCTCCAGCAACCCTCGCTCACATATAGCCGCCGAACGCCCGACATACGTGAGCGAGCGTTCGCCGATACAACCGACATACGTGAGCGAGCGTCACAGGGGGCGTACACGCAAAAATGCCCGCCGCCTCGAGAGGCAACGGGCATTCACGCTGTAGGAAGTATCTCTACTTCTTATTGCGACGCTGGTGGCGGGTCTTACGAAGCAGTTTGCGGTGCTTCTTCTTGGCCATACGCTTGCGGCGCTTCTTAATAACTGAACCCACGTAAGTTCCTTACCAAACTAGATTGAGATTCTGTCTGCTGGGTGAGGTCCTTGAACTGAGCAACAGACTTTTACAACTGACAGATTCTTACAATGACGTAAAACGTTCCTTAACAGGGTACCGCCTATCGGGGGCACCCAATGACCGTTGGCCCCTAGGGAACCAAGCAAGACTCAAGCTGTCTCCGAGTGTCCGTCGACAACCGCGCCCTTGAGGTATTGGCTCACGGCTTCTTCGGGGACACGGAATGATCGTCCAAATCGGACGGCTGGCATTTCTCCCGAGTGGACCAGGCGGTACACGGTCATTTTGGAAACCCGGAGGACTTCGGCGACTTCAGCCACTGTCATGAAACGCGCGTTCGAGAAGTTAGCCTCTGCGGACATTTCTCCATATTCCTTTGCTCTCAGCGGTTAGCGGCGAACCCCAGCATTCATTACCTGGTGTGCCGATGCTGAGCCATCAAACAACCATGTGCTAGATACTCTAGAGGCTGCTGGTACCAAAGTGAAAGTCTTTCGGCCAACTGAAGATCGGGTTTCCCTTAGTTGGAGGCGGCCATCCGGCGCTTGCGGGCCGAGGCCGCCAACTGGCCCAAGACGGACACCGTGACGTCCCACTCCATGCAGGCATCAGTGACGCTCTGGCCGTAAACCAACCCTTGTTCGCCAGCCAGCTGCCGCTCCACATCCAGGTTCTGCGCCCCGCCCACAAGGAAGCTTTCCAGCATGACGCCGGCGATCGGCGAAGCAACGTCATCTTCCAACTGCGCGCCGATCTCCAAGGCGACTTCGGCCTGGCGATGGTGGCTCTTGCCGCTGTTGGCATGGCTCGCGTCAACGATAAGCCGCGGGTTCAGCCCCTTCGCCGAAAGCTTCTCCGAGGCATCAGCGACGTGGTCGGCGGCGTAGTTCGGGCCCTTGCGGCCACCGCGCAGGATCACATGCGTGTCCGGGTTTCCCGAGGTCGCCACGAGGGCGGCGCGGCCATCGCCGTCGATCCCCAAGAACGCCTGGGGTGCCGCAGAGGCGCCGCAGGCATCGATCGCGACTTGCAGGTCGCCGTCGGTCCCGTTCTTGAAGCCGATCGGCATGGACAGTCCGGAGGCGAGCTGGCGGTGGATCTGGCTCTCGGTGGTGCGCGCACCGATGGCGCCCCACGCCACAAGGTCGGCCATGTATTGCGGGCTGATAGGTTCCAGGAACTCGGTGGCGGTCGGCAGGCCGAGGGCTGTGACTTGCTGAAGGAATCCACGCGCCGCACGGAGTCCGGCCGCGATGTCGTGGCTGCCATCCAAGTGGGGATCGTTGATGAGGCCCTTCCAGCCCACGGTGGTCCGCGGCTTCTCGAAGTACGCCCGCATGACGATCAGCAGGTCTTCCTTGTGCTTCTCGGCCTGGCTGACCAGCCTGCGCGCGTATTCCAGGCCGGCCTTCGGATCGTGGATGGAACACGGGCCCACGATCACCAGGAGGCGGTCGTCCACGCCGTCCATGATGGCGCGGACTCCATCGCGTCCGCGCTCGACGACGGCGGAGGCCCTCGCGTCAAGCGGCAGTTCCGCGATGATTTCCTGCGGCGTGGGGAGCGGCTCGAAGCGGCTGACGCGCAGGTTCGATGTCGACTGCGCCCCGGCATTCTCGACGTCGGCATTTAGTGTAGTGGGCTCTGCGGCGATGCTGGTCATGAAAGGGGTCCTGTTCCGGAGAGGAGCGGACCCTACTCAGAGCCCGCCTGGAAATGGCGAAGGGCAGAGAATGATCTCTGCCCTGTTGGCTCTGAAGGAATGTTGGATGCGTGTCAGTTAGACGCGGGCCCCTCCAGAGCCAACGAAAAATACGCATACCAACGGTTAGTCATAGCCAAACCATAGCGTCAGGTTCCGGATGCCTGCAAATCGAAATGCGACGACATCAAGGGAAACCGTTTCCCCACGCACTATAAACTTCATTTCAGAACACATGTCGCCGCCGCGTTGGAGCAAGGTCGGCAGCAGCTCCAGGAAGGAAGCCATGCCAGGCAGAAGGAACACCCGGCGGGTGGGCATCGCAGATGTGGCATCCATGGCCGGCGTTTCGCATGCCACCGTTTCCCGCGTCATGAACGGAAATACCACCGTGGACGCGGACATTGCCGCTCGCGTGCGCGCGGCCGCTTCCGAGCTGAAGTACAAGCCGAACCCGGTGGGGCGGAGCCTGGCCCTGGGAAAAACGGACACCATCGGAATCGTGGTGCCGGACTTGTCCAACCCCACCTTCCAGGCCATTCTTCGCGGACTGAGTATTGCCGCCGCCCGCGACGGCTACCGCGTGTTGATCGCCGACTCGTCCGAAGTCTCCAGCGAAGAGGCAATCCTGGCCGGGGAAGCCCGGAGGCGATGCGACGGCGTCGTTCTTTGCGCCCCCCGAATGAGTGACGCCGATCTGGAGGAACTCGCCCCCACGCTCTATCCGCTCGTCCTCATCAACCGGACCACCGAGTCGGTACCGACTCCCAGCCTCGTGGTGGACTACGGTCAAGGCATCCAGGAACTTGCCGCCCATCTGGTGGAGCTGGGCCATCGCAAACTGGCTTATCTGACGGGACCGGACCGCAGCGCCTCCAACGTGCAGCGCCTCCGCGGGCTCGAGAAATTCACGGCCGAATTTCCGAACGTCGAGTTGCAGTTCATTCCCGGTGGCAACACGTTCGACGCCGGATTCGAGTCGAGCGATGCCGTCGCCTCATGCGGGGCTACTGGAATCCTCGTCTTCAACGACGTCGCGGCGATGGGCCTCTTGAGCGGTCTGAGTGAGCGCGGGATCCGCGTCCCGGAAGATTTGTCACTCACGGGCTTCGATGACATGCCGTTTGCCCGGTACACCATGCCGCCGCTGACCACTGCCGCCGTGCCGATCTCCGACCTCGGAGACCTTGCGTGGCGACGCATGCGGGAGCAGATCCAGACCAACGACGCCGCTTCCCCCACGAACTACTTCCCGCCGCGGATTGAGCTCAGGGGCAGCACCGGACCGGTCAAGGCCTAGTTTCCGCAGGGGCCTTCCCCAGTCCGGCCTCCCGGTAGTACCCCTCGATGTGCGCGGCAACGAGCGTCGCCGCCCGGCCGCCGTCGCCGTCGTTCACCGCCTCCAAAATGGCGCGATGCTCGGACCGCAGGCGATCGGCGGTGTGATCCCAATCCGGCAGGTTCGCCGTGAGCGCGGCGGCGTAACCCTCGATCGCTTCACGCAGCGAGCCCATAATGGTGCTCACCACGGCATTTCCCGCGGCTTCCGCAAGCGCCAAGTGGAAGGCGACGTCCAACGCGAGGAAGTCGTCGACGGCGGGGCTCGCGTCCATCTCGTCCAGGAGCCTCGCTGCTTCCTTGAGTTCGGGGGCGTCGGCCTTGGCGCGGGACACCGCCCATGATTCGAGCAGGACCCGGGTCTCCACAATGTCGGCGACGGGCAAATGCTGCGTGGCCACGTGGAGGCGGAGCGCGGAGCCGAGTGCCGCGGCCGGTTCCGCGATGACCACCGTCCCGGCGTCCTTGCCGGAGCCGACGCCTGCCCGCACCAAGCCCATGGCCTCCAGGATGCGGATGGCTTCGCGGACCGAAGTCCGCGAGACCTCCAGTTGTTCGGCCAGCGCCCGCTCGGCGGGGAGCCGTCCGCCAAGCACCAAATGCCCGTCGGACAATTGCTTTTCGATCCAACTCAGGACGAGCTCGTGCGTTCGCATGGATAAATAGTAGTTGATGTGGTTGGACCACATGGCATAGAGTGTGGTCTAACCACACAAGCACACGGGAGACAGCACCATGACGCAGACCGTCCAGCCGAGCAGCGCCCCTTCCCTTGAGGTGCCCGCGAACGTCCCCACCGCCGTCGGGCGCCCCGCGGCACTCAAGCGCCGGGTTCCCAAATACGCGGACCTGGCGCCGCTCATGAAGTTCAAGAAGCCCGAGTTCAGCAACGCGGCGAAGCTGCGCCGCGCATCCACCATTTGGGAACTGCGGGATATGGCCAAGCGACGCACTCCCCAGGCGCCGTTCGACTACACGGACGGTGCAGCGGAGGCGGAGATCACCCTTCGCCGGGCCCGCCAGGCTTTCCAGGACATCGAGTTCCGGCCGGGGATCCTGCGCGACGTCTCCAGCATCGACCTCAGCACCGGGATCCTGGGCAAGGAATCCCGGCTTCCGTTCGGTATCGCACCCACGGGATTTACCCGCATGATGCAGTCCGAGGGTGAGTACGCGGGCTCGCAGGCGGCCGAAGCAGCGGGCATTCCGTACACGCTGTCCACGATGGGAACGGCGTCCATCGAAGACGTTGCAGCAGCGGCTCCGAATGGTCGTAACTGGTTCCAGCTGTACCTCTGGACGGACCGGGACCGTTCCCTGGAACTGATCGAGCGCGCCGCCAAGGCCGGAAACGACACCCTCATGGTCACGGTGGACACCGCCGTCGCGGGCGCCCGGCTGCGGGACGTCCGCAACGGCATGACCATTCCGCCGGCGCTCACGGTGAAAACCGTCCTGGATGCCTCGTACCGGCCCGCCTGGTGGTTCAACTTCCTCACGCACGAACCGCTCACCTTCGCCTCGCTCTCCCGTTACACGGGTACGGTGGCAGACCTCATCAACTCCATGTTCGATCCCACCCTGACCTTCGACGATCTCGACTGGCTGCGCGAAACCTGGAAGGGCAAGCTCGTGGTCAAGGGAATCCAGACGGTGGAAGATGCCCGCAAGGTGGTGGACCACGGCGCGGACGGCGTCGTGATCTCCAACCACGGCGGGCGCCAACTGGACCGGGCACCGATTCCGCTGCACCTCGTTCCGGAGGTCTCAGCGGCGCTGAAGGCCGACAACAGCGACGCGGCCATCATCCTGGACACGGGCATCATGAGCGGCGCCGACATCGTGGCAGCCCTGGCCCTCGGTGCGGACTTCACGTTGATCGGGCGCGCCTACCTTTACGGACTCATGGCCGGCGGGCGCGCAGGCGTGGACCGCACCATCCAGATCCTGGAAAAGGACATGGCCCGCACGATGGCCTTGCTCGGAGTCACCAGGATTTCGGAACTCAACCCGGATCACGTTCGCCTGCTGGGCGCGTAACCTCCGGCTCCCCTCTCCCAACTGGCTCGCAGTTGTTGTCGTTTTCAGCCCTGTAAACGACAACAACTGCGAGCTAGTTGGGGCTAGATGAGGCCTTGCGCCAACATGGCGTCGGCGACCTTCACGAAGCCGCCGATGTTGGCACCCAGGACATAGTTGCCCGGCGCACCGTATTCCTCCGCGGTTTCGGCACAACGATCGTGGATGCCCACCATGATTTCCGTGAGGCGTGCTTCCGTGTGTTCGAAGGACCAGGAATCGCGGCTGGCGTTCTGCTGCATCTCTAACGCCGACGTCGCCACGCCACCGGCGTTTGCTGCCTTGCCCGGGGCAAACAGGATGCCCGCATCCTGGAAAACCGCAACGGCTTCACGGGTGGAGGGCATGTTGGCGCCTTCGGCGACTGCCAGCAGCCCGTTGCTGACGAGCTTGGCTGCCGCGTCGCCGTCGAGCTCGTTTTGCGTCGCGCACGGCAGGGCAACGGTGCCGTTGACGTCCCAGACCGAGCCGCCGGCCACGTAGCTGGCGCCCCGGCGTCGCTCCGCGTATTCAGTGAGGCGGCCCCGTTCGACTTCCTTGATCTGGCGGAGCAGTGCGACGTCGATGCCGGCCTCGTCAACCACATAGCCCGCGGAGTCGGAACAGGCCACCACGGTGGCGCCAAGCGCCCGGGCTTTGGCGATGGCGTAGATGGCCACGTTTCCCGAACCGGAGACCACGACCCGTTGGCCATCGAAAGACCTGCCCTTGGTCTTGAGCATCTCCTGGGCAAAGATGACCGTGCCGAAACCAGTGGCTTCCGGACGGACCAAGGAGCCGCCCCACGACATTCCCTTGCCCGTCAGCACGCCCGACTCGTAGCGGTTGGTGATGCGCTTGTACTGGCCGAACAGGAAGCCGATCTCGCGGCCTCCCACGCCGATGTCGCCGGCAGGAACGTCGGTGTATTCGCCGATGTGGCGGTACAGCTCGGTCATGAAGGACTGGCAAAAGCGCATGATTTCGGCGTCGGAGCGGCCGCGGGGATCGAAGTCCGAGCCTCCCTTGCCGCCACCGATAGGCATGCCTGTCAGGGCATTCTTGAAGATCTGTTCGAAGCCGAGGAACTAGACGATGCCCAAGTAGACCGAGGGGTGGAAGCGCAGCCCGCCCTTGTAGGGGCCCAAGGCTGAATTGAACTCGACGCGGAAACCGCGGTTGACGTGGACGCGTCCGGCGTTATCGGTCCACGGGACGCGGAAGATGATTTGGCGCTCCGGTTCGCACAGGCGCTCAAGGACGGCGCCCTCGAGGAATTCCGGGTGGCGGTCATGCACCGGGCCAAGGCTTTCAAAGACCTCGGTGACGGCTTGGTGAAATTCCAGCTCGCCCGGGTTCCGCGCCAAGACGGTGTCCCGGACTGCTTCCAGCCTCGAATCCATGTGACTCCCTACAACTTCTGCGCCGAACGGCGGATCTGCAACGACCCCGCCATGCTCGCATCAGACGCACGCCAGTCTCCATCCGAACCGAATACGACCAGGCAGCCCTCAGGGCAGAGGTAAGCAAAAAGCGCGGCCGGGGGACGGGTCCGGCGCTTCTTAGCTCAGGTCAATAATGGGCAATATGAGCCGGGAGGGGTGGATTGCGACATGGAGGATCGTGTTGGCGGCGACCACGATGTCCCCGCGTTCATCGGTGGCGGGTGAGCGTATCTGACCCGGAGTATCCCGTCAGTCAGGATCAGCGCCGGGCCGTCAGGCTGCACATCGACCAATTTCCCGGTAGAGTCCGTATCTTTTGCTGCCGAAGAGTAATCTGCGGACTCCGCGCCATAGCTCGGGGACAGCATGCTGGCTTTTCATGCAGGCCCATTTTGGACAAGAGCGGGGAGTGCATCCTCATCGCCGGTTGGAACGACCGATGCTCCTTTACTTCTTCCGCCCGAACTTCGGCAGGTTGGGCAGGTTTGGCAGGTTCGCCAAGAGGTCGGCAGCCTTGGTTGCGGCACGGCCAACCGTGCGGCCGATCTGCTGCGGCATGGTGTCGTCGATTCCCGCGACGGCAGCAACGGCTCCGGTGGCGGGAACGGCTTCAGTCGAGCGCTCGACGTCGGTGCTCGCCAGAGAAGCGACGAGCGGCTCGCCGTCGGGCTGCGTGAGCTGCTTCTTCGCAGCGCCTGCGCCCTGCTGGCCTGCCGAACGTGGCCGGGGGCTGCGGGCCGGGGTGGCGGCCTCGACCGCTGGCTTGGCGGGTCCGACGTCGAACGTCTCCAGCCAGCTGGCAACGCCGGCGAGCGGCTTCGGGTTCAACGCGTAATAGCGTTTCTGTCCTTGCGCGCGCATGCTGACGAGATCCGCCTCGCGGAGCACCTTCAAATGCTTTGAGATGGTGGGCTGGCTCGCTGCGAGCTCTTCCACGAGTTCCCCCACAGCCTTATCCCCAGAGCGGAGGGAAACCAGAATGTCACGCCGGGTCGCCTCAGCAATGACGGCAAATACGTCGTCAGTCACCATGCCTCCCACCCTAGCGACATATACGCCAAAAGGCATCAACTATTTCGCTTGTGCGCCCGGCGCTGATCGAGCCATGCGCCCGGCGTTGACCGAGCCCCGCGCCGGAAAGCCGAACAATCATCAGTCGAACCAAGGATCCAGCCCGTAAAGCGGAAAGATTTCCTTGCGGGTGGCGATGATGGTGCGGTCCACGGCGTCGGCGGGGTCATAGCCGACCTCCCACGAACGCCACCAGGTGTCGACTCCGTCGCCCATCAGTTCCGGAACCGTTTCCCCGTACTTTTCCCGGACATAGTCCCGGAAAGCTTCCGGGACCGGAGCTGTCAGCTGGACGGGATGTTGGGCCACGATACCTATCAAATGGCTCCACGTGCGCGGTACCACTCCCGTGATGTCGTAACCCCCTCCCCCGGTGGCGATCCAACGGTTTTCGCAGAACCTGGCGGCGAGGCCCGCGACGGCGGTGGCCGCCTCGCGTTGCCCGTCCACGCTGAGGTTGAGGTGCGTGAGGGGATCGAGTTTATGGGAGTCACAGCCATGCTGGCTCACGATGACTTCCGGTTCGAAGGCCTGCACGAGTTGCGGCACCACGGCATGGAAGGCTCGCAACCACCCGGCGTCGCCCGTCCATGCCGGCAACGCCACGTTGACGGCGGTGCCCAGGGCGTCTTGGCCGCCGATCTCATTGGCGAATCCCGTTCCGGGGAACAACGAGAGGCCACTTTCGTGCAGGGAAATCGTCAGTACCCTGGGGTCGTTCCAGAAGATGCTCTGGGTGCCGTCGCCGTGGTGGGCATCGACGTCGATGTACGCGACCCGCCGGACGCCGCCGTCGAGCAGCCTCTGCACGGCGAGTGCGGCGTCGTTATAGATGCAGAAGCCGCTGGCCCGCTCGCGGGAGGCATGATGCAGGCCGCCGCCGAAGTTGACGGCCCGGACCGCGGTCCCGGACAGGATCGCCTCGGCCCCGAGCAGCGAACCACCGGCAAGCCGGGCGCTGGCTTCGTGCATCCCGGCAAAAGCCGGATCATCTTCGGTGCCGAGCCCGCGTTCCGGGTCCGGCGTCGTCGGGTCTTCGCTTGCACGCCGCACCGCGGCGACATATTCGGCGCTGTGCACTGCCAGGAGTTCGACGTCGGACGCCACCTCGGGCGCTTGGACCGAGACGTGTTTCAAATCAAACAGTCCGAGCGCCGCGGCGAGCCTGGCCGTCAGCTCAAGCCGTTCGGGGGCCATCGGATGCGAGGGACCGAAATTGTATGCGGTCATGGCGGGATCCCACGCCACCGTCGTTGGCAGCGCGGACGGACGGAGGCCTGCCCAGGAAGTCATCAATGACAGGCTACCCGAGCGGCGGAACCCACCTGCCCCGTTACGGCGGGCGATTAGTGGTTTACTACTCAAGAAAGCAGAATCAATCGACCAGAAGCGAACAGCACTGCCATGACTCAGAGCCAGTCGAGGTCCCGAGACCCGGCCAGCTGGCAAACCGTCCAGCCGGAGCGGGGAGGCCTGTGGATTTTCACGGGTATCCGCGACTTCATCGACAACATCGCCAACTCTTCACCGGCCCGATTGGCGCTGACGGCGTACGTCTTCGCGATTCTCTTGTTCACCGGGCTGCTGTCCCTCCCAGCGGCATCGGCCGACGGTGCGGTCACTCCCATCCACCAAGCCCTGTTCACCGCTGTCTCCAGCGTTTGTGTGACCGGTTTGACGGTTGTGTCGACGGCAACGCACTGGACCTTCTTCGGACAGCTTGTGATTCTCGTGGGCATCTTCGTGGGTGGATTGGGAACCCTGACACTCGCATCCCTCCTGGCGCTCATGGTCAGCAAACGGCTGGGAGTGAGGGGCAAGCTCATTGCCCAAGAGGCCATGAACAACGCCGGGCGCTTGGGCGAAGTGGGTACATTGTTGCGGATCGTCATCTCGACGTCCGTGACCATCGAGGCCATACTGGCCATCGCAATGATTCCCCGGTTCCTGACGCTCGGCGAGGACTTCTGGCAGGCCGTCTGGCACGGGATCTTCTACTCGATCTCTTCCTTCAACAATGCCGGTTTCACACCCCATTCCGACGGAATCGTTCCGTACGAAACGGACCTGTGGATTCTTGTGCCGCTCATGCTTGGCGTGTTCCTCGGGAGCCTCGGCTTCCCGGTGATGCTGGTGCTCCGGCGGCATGGCCTCAATTGGAGGAAGTGGAGCCTCCACACCAAGCTGACCATCCAGGTTTCCGTGATCCTCCTCATTGCCGGCGCAGTCCTCTGGGCCCTGATGGAGTGGGACAACACCAACACCATCGCCAACATGAGCGTCGGTGACAAGATCACGCATTCCATTTTCGCCTCGGTCATGACGCGCTCCGGTGGTTTCAACCTGGTCGACCAAGGCCATATGGATTCGACCACGAGGCTGCTGTCGGACGCGCTCATGTTCGCCGGCGGCGGTTCGGCGTCGACGGCAGGCGGAATCAAGGTGACCACCATCGCAGTCATGTTCCTCGCCATCGTGGCTGAGGCCCGGGGCGACGACGACGTCAAGGTCTACGGCCGCACGATCCCCGAAGGCACCATGCGGGTAGCCATCTCAGTGATCGTCGCTGGTGCCACCTTGGTATGCGCATCAGCATTCTTGCTGTTGGCCATCAGCGGCGCCAGCCTGGACCGGGTACTCTTCGAAACCATTTCAGCCTTTGCAACCGTGGGACTCAGCACGAACCTCAGCGCCGAGCTGCCGCCGTCGGGCGTCTACGTCCTCGCCGTCCTCATGTTCGCCGGCCGCATCGGCACCATAACCCTTGCCTCCGCACTGGCCCTCCGCCAGCGCAGGCAGCTATTCCATTATCCGGAAGAGAGGCCGATCATTGGCTAATTCAACAGGCGCCCCCAACCGGCCGGCGCACAATGCGCCCGTGCTGGTGATCGGCTTGGGCCGATTCGGTGCTGCCACCGCCGAGCAGCTCGTCAAGCAGGGACGCGAAGTCCTGGCCATCGAACGGGACCGCACGCTCGTCCAGAATTGGGCTTCCGTGCTGACCCACGTCGTCGAGGCGGACGCCACCAACATCGATGCCCTCCGCCAGCTCGGCGCGCAGGAGTTCAGCTCTGCGGTGGTGGGTGTGGGAACGTCGATCGAGTCCTCGGTGCTCATCACGGTGAACCTCGTGGATCTGGGCATCGAACACCTCTGGGTGAAAGCGATCACTGCCTCGCACGGCAAGATCCTCACCCGCATCGGCGCCAACCACGTCATCTACCCCGAGGCCGACGCCGGCGTCCGTGCGGCACACCTGGTCTCCGGGCGCATGCTGGACTTCATCGAGTTCGACGACGATTTCGCCATCGTGAAAATGTACCCGCCCAAGGAAACCGTGGGCTTCACGCTGGACGAGTCAAAGGTCCGTTCCAAATACGGAGTGACCATTGTCGGCGTGAAATCCCCGGGCGAAGACTTCACCTATGCCCGGCCCGACACGAAGGTTTCCGGCCGCGACATGCTGATTGTGTCCGGGCACGTGGACCTGCTGGAACGGTTCGCGGCGCGGCCGTAGCTGCGGTGCGAATGGAGCCGTAGCCTCGCCGGCAGGGACTAAGCGAGCTGCTGCGTGATTTCCGCCGCCCGGGCCGCTGCGGCGCGGGCTCCGTCGGCGATGATCGCGGGTATCCCGCCGTCGTTGAACGCCGCGATGGCGCGTTCCGTGGTGCCGTTGGGGCTGGTCACGGCGATACGCAGGGCGGTCGGGTCCGCTCCCGGCTCGGCAAGCATGAACCCGGCACCTGCCACGGTTTCGCGGGAAATCATGAGGGAGAGCTCCGGATCCAGGCCAAGTTCGACGCCGGCGGCCGCCATGGCCTCGGCAAGGTAGAACGCGTACGCAGGGCCCGAGCCGCTGATGGCGGACAGGGCATCCACCTGTTCCTCGGGGATTTCCACGACGGTTCCTGCCGCGGCGAGGATGTCCTTGGCCTGCTGGAGCTGCGCTGGAGTGCAGTTGGTTCCGGGCGAAACGGAGACTACCCCGCGTCCCAGCTTGGCGGGCGTATTGGGCATCGTGCGGATGACCGGCTGGCCCGCCGGAAGCGCAGCTTCCAGCTGGGCGATGGACACGGCCGCGGCAACGCTGATCACAATGGTGTTCTTGGCCAGCGATGGGGAGATTTCACGGGCGAGATCAGCGATGCCCACAGGCTTGACACCCAGGATGACAACCGAAGCGCCCTTCGTAGCCAGCTTGTTGTTGTCTGGTTCCTCGGCTCCGGCGATGGTCATGACATGGTGGCGCTCAGCCAGTTCGGCGGCGCGTTCTGCGCGGCGGACGGTGGCGACGACGTCCGAAGGATCCATTCCGGCGGCAAGCAAACCACCCAGAATGGCCTCGTTCATGGACCCACAGCCAAGGAATGCGATTCGGTTGCTCATGGGTCCATGATGCCAGTTCAGCCGCGCCGCTGCAGAACCAATTGCAGGACTCTCGGGGAGCCAGGATTCCCAGCTAGTTCCCAAGGTTATTGCAGGCTGCACCCAATATCGCTCCGTAACTTAGTAATTACCTCATTGAGGGTGCGAGTGATGAGGCGGGCATGGGGATGTCCGCCACAAGCACCGGTGGTCGAACGGGTTTCCCCCCATTTTCCCGTATCGACCGCCGGTGCTTTCGCGTTTAAGGGACCTAGATCTCGAAGGCTCCCACGAGCGGCGCCCCCAAATGCTGGCGCGCGAAGCGCAGTGTCTCGGCGAGCCACTCCTCGCGTTCACCGGCAGCTTTGGCCTTGCGCGTGGAAATCTCGGCAACCACGGTGCCTTCGAATCCGTTCGATGCGAGATACTGCAGTGCCTCGGCGCACTGCTGGGTCCCATAACCGGGGATCAAGTGCTCGTCCTTGCCCGAGCCCGAACCGTCCGTGAGGTGGACGTGGCGGAGCTTGCTCCCGAGCGCCCGGATCGCCTCAAGGCTGTTGGCACCCGCTGTGGCGGCGTGCGAGAAGTCCCACGTGACGTCGTCGTAATCCTGGCCCATCGGGTCCCAGTGCGGAAGGTAAGCGAGCGCCTCCCGGCCGCGCACACGCCACGGGTACATGTTCTCTACCGCGATATGAACCTGGTACATCGCCGCGATCTCGCGCACGCCGGCAGCGAAGTTCTCCGCATAGTTCGACTGCCACCGGAACGGCGGGTGGACCACCACAGTGTTGCAGCCGACTTCGCGCGCCATCTGGCAAGACATCTCGATCTTGTTCCACGCCGGACCCCAAACCTGCTGGGTCAGCAGCAGGGTGGGCGCGTGGATGGAGACGATCTGCTGGTCGTATCGATGGCTTAGCTGGATGAGTGCATCCGGGTTCTGGCTGGTGGCGTTGTTGGTCACCATCACCTCGACACCGTCGTACCCCAGGTCCTGGGCCACGGCAAAGGCGTCGTGGACACTGAGCGGATAGACAGAAGCGCTGGATAGCGCCACCGGGATCCTCGGCGTGTCTTCTTCGGAGTGCTCGACGTCGGTACTCATGTTAGTTGGCCTGCCTCCCGGCGGTGGGGATCGGTATAGATACTGCCGCGGGCGCGGCCGTTCCGGTGTTGGCGCCCAGGCGTGGCACCGGGACCGCGCCGCCGAGCCCGACATGCGGGGCCGGGGCCAGCGGGCCATCGAAGATCAGCTGGTCGAGTCGGCGCAGGATCAATCCCTCGCGCAGGGCCCAAGGGCAGATCTCCATGGTGGGAAACTCGAACATCTCCAATGCGGCCTCGGCCACGAGGGCTCCTGCGAGGATTTGCGCCGCCCGTGCATCGGACACGCCAGGGAGATACAGCCTGTCCTCGACGGTCATGGCCGAGATCCGCTGCGCCCAGAGGCCCAAGTCCGTGGCGTGGAGTTCGCGCTTGACGTATGGACCGGCGCCGCTGGGGGCCGCGCCTGCGATGCGTGCAAGCGAACGGAAGGTTTTGGAGGTTCCGGCCACCAGGTTGGCCCGGCCCAATTGCTTGAACTCGCGCACGACGGGCTTGAGTGTGTGGCGGATGTACTTACGCAGCTCTTTGACGCTCTTGGCCGTGGGCGGGTCATTGTGGAGCCAGTCCCTCGTCAAACGGCTCGCGCCAAGTGGCACTGAGACCGCGAGCTCGGGCAGTTCGTCCTGGCCAAACGCCATTTCGAAGGAGCCGCCGCCGATGTCCAGGTCCAGGATCGGACCGGCGCCCCAGCCGTACCAGCGTCGAACCGCGAAGAACGTCATGGAGGCTTCTTCGCTGCCTGTCAGTTCCTGCAGGGTCACGGTGGTCTCGTGCTTCACCCGGGCAAGGACCTCGACGCCGTTGGTCGCTTCGCGAATGGCCGAAGTACAAAAAGCCAAGAGATCCTCGGCCTTGTGGCGGGCTGCGAACTCCCACGCTTCGAGGACGAATTCGATCAGCTCGTGTTGCCCGGCGTCGTTGATGTTACCGTCGGCGTCCAGGAACTGAACCAGCGAAAGTGGTCGCTTGTGGGAGGCAAACGCGACCGGGCGTGCGCCCGGATGCGCGTCCACCAAAAGCAAATGGACGGTGTTGGAACCGATGTCTAGGACGCCAAGACGCATTCTGCCATTATTCCCCGATTCGAAGCGTGTGAAGCAAGTACGACTGCCGATTCGTGCCGGCTGCCGGTCAATTAGTCCTGGGGGCGCTCGGTGTCCGCTTCTGCGTCGGCGTCGTCGGCTTCGTCGGCGCGGGTGAAGTCGCGTCGGACGTTGGCGATGCCTTCCGGGCCCATCTCGAAGCCGTGCTCGCTGCCGGGGTTGATCACGAGGCCCAGCTCGTCACCGATGCTGTCCAGAATCGCAGCGCCGTGGGTGCCAAGGACGTTGGGCGCGGCCTCGAGGAAGTGCGATTCCACCCGGCTCGGGTGGCTGAACACTGCGAGGACAGGCTGGCCCTCGGAGTTGGCAAGGACAAGTGGCTCCACGGCCGCGTCAGGCTGATCCAAGGAGTCGGTGCTCAGGATGTAGACCTCGTTGTTCAGGAAGGCCAGGATGACGTCCACCGGGTTCGCGTCGGGTTGCCCGGCCTTTGCGAGCTTGGACTCAAGGTCGTTCAGGGGCAGGGATTCCGGGGCTGCAGGCTGATCTGTCATGGTTCCACTCGATCACGGTTCCCCCGCCCGAAGCAATTCCCGGCGGTCTCGCTACCCGCCCGCCGCCCGCCCCTGCACTGAGGACACGGATAATTCCCCGGGACACACGTATTCCCTGAGGACGCCCGAATTCCGGTGTCCTCAGGGAATATGCGTGTCCTTAGCGCTCTGGCGCATCCACGGCAACGGCTACTTCTTCGCCGCAGCCTTCTTCGCAGGCGCCTTGCGGGCCGTGGTGGTCCGCTTGACCGGGCCCTTGGCACGCTTCTCGGCAAGCAGCTCGATCGCCTGCTCCCGGGTCAGCTCCTCGAGGGACGTGGCACGCGGAACGGTGATGTTGGTGACGCCGTCGGTGATGTACGGGCCGAAGCGGCCTTCCTTCACCACGATGTTCTTCTCCGAGACCGGGTCCGGACCGAACTCGGCAAGAGGCGGCACGGCTGCACGGGCACCACGTTGCTTCGGCTGGGAGTAGATCTCGAGTGCCTGTTCCAGGGTGATGGTGAAGATCTCTTCTTCGGATCCGATGGACCGCGAGTCCGTGCCCTTCTTCAAGTAAGGCCCGAAGCGGCCGTTCTGCACGGTGATGGGGTTGCCTTCGGCGTCCGCGCCGAGCACTCGGGGCAGGCTCATGAGCTGCACGGCTTCGTCGAGGGTAATCGAGTCAACAGACATCGACTTGAACAGCGAGCCTGTGCGCGGCTTGGCCTTGACGGGCTTCTTCGGCGGCTTGGGTTTGCCGTTCTTGTAGTACTCCACCGGCTGGTTTGCCAGCTGCTCCTCCGTCATCTCCGGGATGACCTCGGTGACGTAGGCGCCGTAGCGGCCGTTCTTGGCAACCACGGTGTGCCCGGTGTGCGGGTCCGCGCCCAGGACACGTTCCTCGGGGGCAGCCGTTTCCATGAGCTCCACGGCCTTGGCCGCAGTGAGCTCGTCCGGAGCAAGGTCCTCGGGAACGTTGGCACGCGCCGACTCCACGACTTCGCCGGTCTTGGGGTCGACAGTGGGGATCGAGCTCTCCAGGTACGGGCCGAACTTGCCCACGCGCAACGTGATGCCCTCGGCGATCGGCACGGAGTTGATCTCGCGTGCATCGATTTCACCGAGGTTGTTGACGATGCTCAGCAGGCCGGGATCGGCGTCTTCGCCATAGTAGAAGTGCTTGAGCCAAGCGGCACCGACTGCCTGGCCGTTGGCGATCTTGTCCAGGTCGCCTTCCATGTCCGCCGTGAATTCGTAGTCCACGTAGTCGGTGAAGTGCTGCTCCAGCAAGCGGATCACGGAGAAGGCGATCCAGCTGGGAACCAGCGCAGACCCCTGCTTCCGGACGTAGCCGCGGTCCTGGATGGTGGAGATCGTCGACGCGTAGGTGGACGGGCGGCCAATGCCGCGCTTTTCCAGCTCCGCCGTCAGCGATGCTTCCGTGTACCGCGGCGGCGGCGAGGTCTCGTGGCCAACAGCAACGATTTCCGAAGCGGTGAGGGAATCGTCCTTGGCCACGTTGGGCAGGCGCCGGGCTTCGTCGGAGTCGTCGTCGCCGCGGCTCTCGTCCTTGCCTTCTTCGTAGGCTGCGAGGAAGCCCGGGAAGGTGATGACCGTGCCGGAGGCCGAGAATTCGGCGTCGCGCCCATCGCTAGCCACTGCGCCGAGGCGGATCGTGGCGGTGGAGCCCTTGGCGTCGCCCATCTGGGAGGCGATGGTGCGCTTCCAGATGAGTTCGTAGAGCCGGAAAGCGTCACCGGTCAGGTGGTTGGCCACTTGGGCCGGGGTTCGGAAGGAGTCACCCGCGGGGCGGATGGCTTCGTGGGCTTCCTGCGCGTTCGCAGCCTTGTTGGCGTAGACCCGGGGAGACTGCGGCACGTACTCGGGACCGTACAACTCGGCGGCCTGGCGGCGTGCCGCCGTGAGGGCTTCGTCGCTCAAGGCGGACGAGTCGGTACGCATATAAGTGATGTAGCCGTTTTCATACAGGCGCTGGGCGATCTGCATGGTGCTCTTGGAGGTGAAGCGCAGCTTGCGGCCGGCCTCCTGCTGAAGGGTCGACGTCGTGAACGGCGCCGCGGGACGGCGCGTGTACGGCTTGGTGTCGACGGAGCGGACGCGGAAGTCCGCGTTCTCCAGCCCGGCGGCCAACGACGTCGCGAGTTCCTCGTTGAGGTGAACCGCATTTGCGGAGGTGAGGACGCCGTCGTCGTTGAAGTCACGGCCGCTGGCTACCTTCGCGCCGTCGACCGCAGCGAGCTTCGCTTTGAAAGTCGCGGAGCCGGTACCGAACTGGCCAGTCAGGTCCCAGTACGAGGCAGACTTGAACGCCATGCGTTCGCGTTCGCGGTCAACCACCATGCGGGTCACGACCGACTGCACACGGCCGGCGGACAGGCCGCGGGCAACCTTGCGCCACAGCACCGGGGAGATTTCGTAACCGTATAGCCGGTCCAGGATGCGGCGCGTTTCCTGGGCGTCCACGAGGGCGCTGTCAACGTCGCGCAGGTTGTCCATGGCCCGGTGGATGGCTTCCTTGGTGATTTCACCAAAGGTCATGCGGTAGACGGGAACCTTGGGTTTCAGGACCTCCAGGAGGTGCCACGCGATGGCCTCGCCCTCGCGGTCCCCATCGGTTGCGAGGTAAAGCGCGTCAGCGTCTTTCAGCTGGGCCTTGAGTTCGGCAACCTTTTTCTTCTTGTCCGGAGACACCACGTAATACGGCTTGAAGTCGTTCTCGATGTCGACGGCGAACTTGCCAACCGAGGTCTTCTTCAGTTCTGCAGGGAGGTCCGACGGCTGCGGGAGGTCGCGGATGTGGCCGATCGAGGCCTCGACAATGAAGCCCTCGCCCAGGTACTTGGCGATGGTCTTGCTCTTGGCCGGAGACTCCACGATCACGAGTTTCTTGCCGGTTTTTGCCTTGCTGGGCACGGTTCTCCTACAGAAAAATGAATTGCTTGGGCTCGTGCCCATATTGGCCTAGTTCACCATATTTTGCAGAATCGTGCGTTTCCATGTGCACAAGTGCTGTGGAGGAACGGTGTCTGGGTTAGCTTGAAGCCGGCGTCCGGTCGTCCGGAATCATCGACCACATCGTAGCGATTCGCACCGCTCCTTCGGGAATCCGCGTGGGATCCTCAAGTTCATATGACCTGATGAGGTCCTGGAATTTGGCCTTGAGATCCGTCCGCTGATCCGGAGTCAAGTACAGCAGATCGCTGGACAACACCATGGCGGCTGCCTCGTTCGCGGCCTCGCCCCGCTGGCGCCGCTCACCACGGGCCCGGGTGAAGGCAGTCGCCCGACGCCGGAAAGCGTCCAGTTCGAGTTCGACGACGGCGATCTCCGGGCTCGGAGCGTTGCCGCCGGATTTGATGGTGAAGTCCGAGCCCGCGGCCTTCCAACGGCGTTCGCGTGCATCGCCCTCGTTGTCCGCGGCAGTCACAATCCCCCACTTCTGGAGGGCCCGCAGGTGGTAGCTCATGGCGCTCGGCGTGAGCCCGGTCTGTGCGGCGAGCTCGGTAGCCGTACGGCTCAGCTGCGTGGAATACAGTTCCGAGATGACCTCAAGCCGGGCGGCATGCGCAAGCGCACGGATCGCTTTGGGGTCGGTGATCTCCACCGTCTTCTCGGGCCGTTTCCGGCGCTTCGGGGATGCCAGCCCGGTGGATACCCCATTGTCTTCATTCACCGGAACAGTTTATCCGCCGGTGAAGCCGCAATTGTCCTATGCCGCGGGAAGCAAGAAGCCATCGCGGACCAGGTTCCCCACATCGGAGAGCAACCCGGTGCGGAAATCGTCGTCGTCGAAGTCGTCCCCTCCACCCAGCAAGGCGGCCAAGGCGCCGATCAGCTGGCGGACGGACAGCTCGCCGTCACATGCCGACACGAAGCCGGCCAGCTCGGTGCTCAACAGGTTCGTCCGGCGCAGTCCCGCGCCCTGGCGCAGCAAGATGACACCGGGGTGCTCCGCGCCGGGCCGCTGGTGGCGTTCCTCGGTCACGTCCTCGGCCACCACCAGGTGGGCCTCGGAGAGCTCGTGGGCATCGAGCCAGTCGGCGCGTTCGACAGCCGCGGCAAGGTGCGGGCCTATCGGTTGCTCGATGGGGTACGTGATCTCTTCGAATCGGGTGGGCGCTGCTCCTGAACGCGGGTCCTCGGGGCGCCGCAGCCAGATCATACCGAAGCCGATCGCCTCCACGTTGCGGGACGCGAAATCCTCCAGGTAGGCGGCGTAGGCATCGCGGTAGAGCTTACGGTCGCGGCCCTCGGAGGCATCCTGCAGCCAAGTCTCGGCGTACAGCTCGGGGCTGACCTGTTCCCGCTGGATGAACCAAGCTTCCGTGCCGGACCCAGCCAGCCAGGACGCCGGCCGTTCGCTCCATCCGCTGCCCGCAGGGATCTCCCAGTTGCCGAGCATCTGCGCCGTGCCGCCGGGCGCGAGAACGTCGGGCAGCGTGCGGACGAGGTTGGCGACGATGTCGTCGCCGGGCAGGCCGCCGTCGCGGTAGGTGAACTGATCCGAAGAATGCTCGCCGGCACTTCGCGGGGTAATGACGAAAGGCGGATTGGACACCACTAGATCGAAAGTCTCGCCTGCGACGGGTTCCAGGAGCGAGCCCAGCCGCAAGCTCACCCTGGACTCGAGATCGGCCGGGTCAAGGTGGAGGGCCTCGGCATTGAGCATCAAGTTGAAACGGGTGAACGCGAGTGCCCGTTCGGAGATGTCGGTGGCCGTGACGTGCTCGCTGTGGTGCAGAAGGTGGAAGGTCTGGATTCCACAGCCCGTCCCGAGGTCCAGTGCCCGTTTCGAGTGCCGCCGGATGGTGGTCTGGACAAGCGTCGTGGAGGCCTGCCCGATGCCCAGCACATGGTCATGCCGGAGCACGCCAGGCTGCTGGTGGGCAGCGAGATCGCTGGAAACCCACAGTTCGGCGCCGCCGCTCCCGCTGTTGTCTGCTCCGGAGTCGCATTCCCAGCCGTACGGCCGCAAATCCACCTTCGCGGCGACAGCACCGCCGTCGTTCTTCTCCACCAGGCCAAGCTCCATTAGGCCCGCGGTGCGGATGCGCGGCAGGGCGGCGTCGACGTCGCCTTCGGTTTGCGGGACCGCGAGAAGCCACAAGCGCACGACGACGGCGAGCGCGGCTTTCGCGCGGTCCGTCGCCGGGTCTCCGGCTGAGTCAGCCGGTTCGGTGACGATGAGCGCAGGGATGAGCTGATCCCGGGCGAGGGCCGAGTGGGCGGACTCTCCAAGAAGTCCTGCCACTCCGTCCACGGTGTAGCCAACGTTTCGCAGGTCGTCGGCGAGCGCTGTGAGCAGCCCGGGAAGGTCGCTGCGGGGAGCGTCGAGGGTGGTGGGGGCGGTCCCAAAGACGGCGGATGTTGCGGGATCAGTCACTGTGCAATTCTATTGGGGCTGGCGGCTGGCCTTCTGCGCGGCGTCTGCGTCGGCCTCTGCGTCGGCGTCGGCCTCTGCGTCGGAGGGGAGGCGTTCGAGCAGGTAGCGTTGAATCATGGCATTTCACCCCTCTACTTGGCGTCGCGCTGCACTTCTGGTCATCGGCGCAGGCACCCTGGCCGTGACGGCCTGCTCCTCCGGGGGATCTGTCTCCAACGCCGACATCCCCGCGTGGAAGGCGACAACCATGCCCTCGGCGGCGGGGGTGGTCGTGGAAGACTCCGGGAAAATCCCGAACCGAGACCCCCTGGTCAAGAGCTTCGCGAACGTCGCTGCGGGAAGCTACACCTTGACCGTGGCCTGCGACGGCGGCGGCAAGGCATTCTTCGACGTTTCCTCGGCCGGTACTCAGATCACCGAGGCCGGGGCGGCGTGCAATGGCAGCCGCGAAACGTCCCGCATCAAAATTCCCTCGACGGGTCCACTGAGCATCAGCGCAAGCAGCGTGGATGCGCCCGTGATCTACGCGTACCAACTGGTGCCGGCCTCGTAACTGCCGCCTCGTTCCCGGTTCAAGCCGGGCGTAGAGTCGGATTATGGGGTGGGCACGCGCCCTGAAAGTACCGACGACGACCGCGATTCCCGCCGTCGTGCTTTGCAGTGTGCTCGCGTGCGGCACGATGTCGTCGTGCGAATACACCTACGAGGACGGCCGTGCGGCGGCGAGCAGTCCGCCGTCGGCGGTCATCACGGATCCGGTGCTTACCCGCGACCCGGCCCTGGGACAGACCGTCACGGGCGATGCGATGAAGGCTTGGGCGCAGGACGTGCTTCCGGACGTGAACGGATTGTCCTTCTACAGCAGCTTCGGCCTGTTGTCCGCCGGAGAATCCCGCGACGAAGAAACGACCCAGCTTCCCGGGGGTACGTATGCGGTGACGCTTGCGTGCCGCGGTGCCCGCAGCGCCGAATTCACTGTGCGAAACGGGAGCGAAGTGCTCATCGAGGTGATGGTGCGTTGCGGCACCACACGGGTCAAGGTCCTGCAGCTGGAGACGGATGCCGTCCTGGGCATCACGATCACCGCCAATGCGCCGGCGAACTTCGCGTACCGGGTGAGCCGGATCTGATGACCGGAGCTAGGCTGCGCAGCCTTCCGGGCAACGCAGCGTTTCCGGGCTCGAGGCACATTCGGCGCAATACAGCGTTAGGTTGCGGCAGCTCAGATTGGAGCAATTTTCAAACTTGTTGGTGGGCGCCTGGCAGCGGACGCATTCGCCAATGGTCTTGGCGTCCTCACTGAATTCCATGTGCATCCGCTTGTCGAAAACGTACAAGGAGCCTTCCCACAGACCCTGGTCCTTGTAGGTTTCGCCGTAGCGGACAATCCCGCCGTCGAGTTGGTAAACCTCCTTGAAACCGCGGTTCACCATGAGGCTGGAAAGGACTTCGCACCGGATTCCTCCTGTGCAGTACGTGACTACAGGCTGGTCCTTGAGGTCGTCGTATTTTCCCGAGTCGAGTTCCTTGATGAAGTCGTGGGTAGTGGCGACGTCGGGAACGATCGCGTCCTTGAACTTGCCGATCTGGGCTTCGAACGCGTTGCGTCCGTCGAAAAACTTCACATCCTGCCCGGCCGCCTTCTTTTCCTCCAGGAGTGCGTGGAGCTCTTCAGGCTGAAGGTGGGTGCCGCCGCCGACGACGCCGTTCTCATCCACCTTCAATTCGCCGGGGGCACCGAAGGACACGATCTCATCGCGAACCTTGACGCTGAGCCTCGGAAAGTCGTCGGCTCCGCCTTCGGACCATTTGAAGTCGATATCGTGGAAGCCCTTGTATTCCTTGGTGGTCTTCACGTACTGCTTGACGTTGTTCAGTTCCCCACCAACTGTGGCGTTGATGCCGTCCTGCGAAATAAGGATGCGCCCGGTCAGGCCGAGCTTCTCGCACAGGGCGCGCTGCCAGAGCCGAACGGCGTCCGGGTCTGCGATCGGAGTAAAGCCATAGAAGAGCACAATTCTGTTTAAAGCCACGTATTTAAGGGTACTTGGTGGCCCCAAACCCATGTGTCGGGCTGCCGTCCGGCCTCCCTAAGTGTTAATGGAGCTGTTACTGACGGCCCCTGTTGATTCCCAGACCGCTGGCATAGTCTCTCTACATGAGTCACGACGCCTTGGTTGAAGACATCGCTGAGCTGCTCGAAGTCTGGGTGGCTGGCTGGTCTGGGTCCCGGAGCTACGAAACGCGCAAAGAAGGCCGGTTCCCGGCAGCCCTGCGTGCGGACAAAACCGGCGACTGGGAATACTTCGCGCACGACCCATCGGACGCTGAGTTCGCCGAGCTGGCCGCCAAGACAGCCCAGGCGGACACTCGTATCTTGACGATCCTCACGAACGACGTCGGACGCTACACCCAATTGGCTCGCGAGAACGGATTGAACGTCACTTCGGATTCCCAGACCATGATGATCGTGGACATGGGGACGCAGGATGCCGAAGATCCGTGGCTCTCGGATGACGACCTCAAGCTCGCGACTTCCGAAAGCAAGGGCGTCCACTACGCGGTGGTCCATGCCGGCGAAAAGGTGGCAGCCAGCGGTCAGGTATTCGTGGTCAGGCAGACAGCGGTGTTCGACAAGATTGTCACCGAACCCAACTACCAGCGCCGGGGACTGGGCAGTTTCATCATGAAAGCCCTCGCCGCGCAGGCATTTCAACACGATGTTGACAGTGGCCTCCTCCTGGCCTCCTTGGACGGACAGCATCTCTATTCGCACCTTGGCTGGAAGCATGTGTGCCAGGTACTCATGATGTCCACCAAGTCGGTCGACGAGACTGACCTTTCTGTGGCGTAGCCGACCTTTGGCGTGGCCGGCTTTCTGCGCCGGAAGCCGCCCGCAGCGGATCCGCGGCCAGCCCGACAACCGGTCTGCGGCGGCGCCGACGACAGCCGGTTTCCGGTGCGATGACAGAATGTTCACGTGAACGCAACTGAATCGATGATCTCCCTTCTGGGCACGAGCCCGGACCCGGAGCAGTTGCGACATGTCCGCACTATTCCGGCGCGGGAGGCTGTCCATGAGGCATGGCCGGGCTGGGCCCATCCCGATGTGGTTGCCGCATACGGATCCTTGGGCATCCACGAACCGTACCGGCACCAGATCGAAGCAGCCGAGCTCGCCCATTCGGGCCAAAACGTCGTCATTGCCACGGGGACCGCCTCCGGCAAGTCGCTTGCCTATCAGCTGCCTGCCCTCGACGCGATCCACCGTTCCGAGTTGCGTGTGCTGTCCGAGCCGGGCAAGATCCACGACGACGGTGCTGTCACCCTGTACCTCTCCCCCACCAAAGCGCTTGCAGCCGACCAGTTGGCAGCGATCCGCGCGCTCAAGCTCCCTACGGTCCGGGCGGAAACGTACGACGGCGATACCGAGCAGTCCCAGCGCCGCTGGATCCGCGATCATGCCAATTTCATCCTCGCCAACCCGGACATGCTGCACTTCGGGATCCTGCCCAACCACACGTGGTGGGCCCGTTTCTTCCGTAGGTTGCGGTACGTCATCGTGGACGAGGCCCACAGCTACCGGGGAGTGTTCGGGTCGCACGTCGCCAACCTCATGCGGAGGCTCCGGCGAATCTGTGCCTACTACGGTGCCGGCACCTCCTTTCCTGAGCCGGTGTTCATTGCGGCGTCGGCGACGGCCTCGGACCCCGGCACGTCCTTTGCCCGGCTCATCGGCACTCCCGTCCGCGAAGTTTCCGAGGACTGTTCTCCGCATGGCTCCACCACGGTGGCATTTTGGGAACCAGCCCTGACCGAGCTGAAGGGCGAAAACGGGGCAAAATCCCGGAGGACCGCCGTCGCCGAGACCGCGGACTTGCTGGCCAATCTGGTGTCCTCCCGTGTGCGGACCATCGCCTTCATCAAATCCAGGCGCGGCGCAGAAACAATTTCGTCTATCACCAAGCGCCTCCTCGATGAGGTGGACCCTAGCCTGCCCCAGCGGGTTGCCGCGTACCGCTCCGGGTATCTCCCCGAAGAGAGACGGGCCTTGGAAAAGGCTTTGCGTTCGGGCGAGCTGCTTGGAGTCTCCAGCACGTCCGCATTGGAATTGGGCATCGACATTTCCGGGCTTGACGCGGTTCTGGTGGCCGGCTGGCCAGGGACGAGGGCGTCCCTGTTCCAACAGATCGGACGGGCAGGGCGCGCGGGCCAAAACGCCATTGCCGCATTCGTGGCCAGCGACGACCCCTTGGACACGTACCTGGTCAACCATCCGGAGGCGATCTTTGATGTGTCAGTCGAGGCCACCGTGTTCGATCCCGGAAACCCCTACGTGCTCGGCCCCCATCTGTGCGCGGCCGCGGCCGAGCTCCCGATCGGTGTGGCCGAACTTGACCTGTTCGGGCCAACGTCCGAATCCCTGCTGAATCAGCTGGTGGAACAGGGGTACCTGAGGAAACGGCCTGCGGGCTGGTTCTGGACCCATCCCGAGAGCGCCGCTGCCATGGTGAACCTCCGCGCGGATGGCGGCGGCCCCGTGAGCATCGTGGACTCCGAGACCGGCTCCCTCTTGGGCACCATGGACTCGCCACAGACGCACTACCAGGCGCATACGGGTGCAATCTATGTCCACCAAGGCGACAGCTACCTGGTCGAGGAGCTGAACGAAGAGGACCATTGCGTGGTGGTTCGTCGAACCAACCCGGACTACTACACGACTGCACGTGACGTGACGCAGATCGAGGTCCTGCAGACTCTCCGCAGCGTGGAATGGGGGGATGTCGCGGTCCACTTCGGCGAAGTGAAGGTAACAACGCAGGTGGTTTCCTTCCAACGTAAGGCATTGATTTCCAATGAGGTTTTGGGGGAAGAACCGCTGGAACTCGGAGCCAGGGATCTCTTCACCAAGGCGGTATGGTTTGTGGTTCACAACCGTTCACTGACTGGCGCGGGCCTTGTCGAGGCCCAGTTCCCTGGTGCGCTTCACGCCGCGGAACACGCCGCCATCGGACTTCTCCCGCTGGTCGCTTCAAGTGACCGTTGGGATATCGGTGGAGTCTCAACAGCGCTCCACGCCGACACCGGAGTTCCCACGATCTTTGTTTACGACGGCCATCCAGGCGGCGCCGGATTTGCCGAGCGTGGCTTCGAGAAAGCCAAAGTGTGGTTGACCGCCACAAGGGACGCCATCGAAGCATGCGAGTGTGACACCGGCTGCCCTTCCTGTGTCCAATCCCCCAAATGTGGCAACAAGAACAACCCGCTGGACAAGGACGCCGCGGTCACGCTGATCAACGTGCTCCTGCGTGACGCGACCTAGGTACACGTCTAGGGCGGCGGCCCGGCCCGGGAGCGGCCGGTCGCGGTCCCGAAGACTGCGCCGCGGTCCAGCTCAGTGCGGATCTCCACGATCCCGTCTCCGCCCACTGTGCACGCCGACAGCGAAGCTCCGTGCCGTGCCGCAGTTTCGCTGGCGACCACGCAAGGGTCTCCCGCTGTCAGGCCACGGGCCGCGTCGGCTCCTGCGAGCGCAGCGAGATCGGCGGCAGACGCTGCGCGGTGGGCCATCGCCATGGCCTGGGAAAGGGTCAACGCCGCCGCTAAGCAGATCATGACGACAAGGCCCAGGGCAACAGCCAGGACGGTTCCCGAGCCGTGTTCAAGAACGCGACCGCAATCGCCGGCGCGGGCGCTACCAGCCCTCACGCCGCGACCTCTTCCACAGAAGCGTGGAGCCCCGTCACCGGCACAGCGCCCTTGAAGTCAACAACGCCGTCTCGGTCCGCAAGCAGTGGCACTGTGGCCGATGACGACTGCGGAGCCTCTCCCCTTGCTGATGCCGTCGCCGAAAGCCTCCACGGGATGAGGGAACCCAACGGACCGACGACCCTGTCGGAGACCGTGACGTTGATCCATTCGCCGTCTTCCGCAACGACAGTCGAGGCGGCATCGCCTGCCAGCATCCGAACGATTCCGTTCACGGTTGCGTGGCTATCTCCGCGGGCTAAGGCCCTGGCTCCCGCTCTAGCCGCTTCTTCCAAGCGCAACTGCGTAAGTCCCGCGGCCGATCCTGCCAAGAGCAAGGCCAAAAGAAGCAGAACAGTGGGTAGTGCCACGGCGAATTCCGCAGTGACGGCACCGTATTCGCTCTCAGGAAAGACCCCTCGCCGGCGGTCCCTCCGCGGACCGTGAAGCTTCTCCGCAGGAGGAGGCCGTCTGATCGAAGGAGGCCACTGCCGCGCAGTTCTGAAGGGCCCGGCGAGTCTGGGGCGCCTGGCGAGCCCCGATGCCGATGCCCGCGGCCGCATCGAACTCCCGGCGCAATGCTTTGAAACCCGCAGCGGTGTCATGGCAGGGAGAGCGCGCTGCGAATGAGGTTGAGGAGGAAGCCCCGTACTTCCTCGCTGCGAAGGATGACCACCAAGAGTCCCGCGAAGCCCACTGCGGCAAGCGTGGCGATGGCATACTCTGCCGTTGCCATACCGAGCTCGGACCCCATGAGCCGCATCTTCGACCGTCTCGGAGCGGCCGAATCGACGCTGGGCCGCGCGCGGCCTGTCTCGGCGTGGGAATGCAAGTGGGTTGGTAGCCGAACGGGCCTGATTCCCTGCGAGCCCGGGAACAGTTCGAGGACTTCGGCCTCGGGCCGAGGAGGGGCAGCGAGGGCCAGGGCCAGGGCGGTCCGGGGGGCCTGTGCGGTATCGACGGTTGCGTTCATTTCGGTTCCTTTCTGCGGGGCCGGCTTGGCTGCCGGCTGTACCTAGACTCTTCCGTTGGCATTTGGGCTTCGAAAGGCCCCAAGTCTCCTAAGTGGAAAACTCCCTTCCGAACGTTCCTGTGGAGGGAAACTGTCTTGTGTGGAGGCAAACTCAAGCGCCGACCCGGGCGGGGATCACAACTATCCACGGCGGGGCTCCCGGCTATCCCCCGGACGGAAGCATTGCCAACAGCACCGGGACCACGCCAAGACAGATGAAGGCAGGCAATGAACACAGACCCAGCGGAATCACGAGTTTCACTCCGAGCGCGGCAGCGCGCTTTTCCGCCATCCTGAACTGTTCACGCCGCAGCCGTGCTGCCTGGGCATAAAGGATTGCCGATGATGGCGCGCCGGTCAGGGCAGCGAAGGCGAGCGCGTCCTTGAGCCTGCGCGCTTCAGCGCACTGTTGGCCCGAACTCCGCCACGCCGTCTCCCAGTCCGTTCCGATGTCGAGGGCTGCAACCACCGTCCTCAGGGGGCGGCTGAGCTGCGGGGAAGCGCATCCGGCGATTAACTCAAGGGAGCGTCCGAGTCCCGCGCCCGAGTCGAGCGTGGCCGCCACCAACTCAAGGATCATGGGCACATTTCGCAGACCTTCCGGCCGCTCGGGATTCCGGGGAGCGCCCACGGCCTCGCCCCTGCGAGCGTTCTCCAGCGGGCCCTTGTTCCCGCGTGAGCCTCGAAGCATGCGCAAGGCTGTCCGCCGCCGGGTTCCTCCCTGATGCGCGAGCCCGAGAATTGCCGCAAAGACCAATACCAGGGACACTGCAATGGCAGGGAATGCCGAGCCCATCAGTCAACGCCCACCGCGGCGTGCACCAACCGAGATGACCAGATTCTGCCGGTGACGGTCAGGACACCCCCAGCCGCGAGCGCCGCCAATCCGACCCCGTTGGCCAACAGGACCCCCACCGGATCCACCCCAAGCATCATGCCCAGCCCCAACCCGAACACCGGCAGCCACGTTAGAAGGCGCACAGTGGCTTTCGGCCCGGCCAAGGCAGTCTGCCGGGCATCACCGGCGTCGTCCTCAGCCTCAAGCTGGGCGGCGAACCGCGTCAACACGTCGGCCAGCGGACAACCACTCGCCTCCGCAACGTCCAAGCAGGCGGCAAGTTCTCCCCAGATTCGGTATTCAAAGAGATTCCCGCCCTTAAGATTCTTCCCTGACGACGTTCTGATGGCTTCGGCTACCGACGTCCCGATCATCGAGGCCGCCCGCGCTGCCGCGAGAACCTGGAGAGACCCAGACGACAGCTTCGGTAATCCCGGGGCCTTCGCTCGCGCCTTGCGGACATCGGAGTCGCTCGAAGCAATGCGGTGCTCCGAGTCCCCATGTACGATCCAGAGTTCCTCCCAGAGCCTCGACGTCGAACGGCCGCCCCGGAGCAGAGCGGCCAACTGCTGTACGAGTACCGTGAGCGGCAATGCATCCGGGCGGGAGCGCCTCCGCGGCATGCGCACCCCAGCGGCGGCCCCATCGCCAGCCCCAGCCGGGGCAGCACGAGGCAGAGCGCGCGCTACCCGTTTGCCAAGTCGTCGGGATGGCTGCAAGACCACCCACGCACCGGCCGCCAGGACCAGAATGAGTAATCCGCTCACGCGACCGCTCCGAGGTGATCTGCGCGGGAGATCGGCCCGAGCGGACCAGGCAAAAGCCCAGGGTCCAGCTCAAGTCGAGCTGCAAGGTCCCTCCACGCGGGGCCGGCAACGGCGACACCGGCCCGCAGATCAACGGCGGGGACGATCGATTGGGCGGACTCGTCCTCCGCCAACAATCCAATGCAGGAAACTCTTCTGCCGGCAGGCGTCCGCTCGACGTGGACCACTGCGTCCAATGCTGTTGAAAGCTGCAGCTGAACAGCTTCCCGGCTCAAGCCTGCGAGCGCGCCCAAGGCCACGAGCCTGGCCGGGACGGCGGAGGCAGTGTTTGCGTGGATAGTGCCTCCGCCACCCGTATGGCCGGTATTGAGCGCCGTCAACAGCTCACGGACTTCCGCACCCCGGCACTCGCCCACAATCAACCGATCCGGCCGCATCCGCAGCGCCTGCCGAACGAGTTCGCCAAGGTCGAGTGCACCCCCTCCTTCAAGGTTTCCGTGCCTGGACTCAAGGGAGACCACGTGAGGGTGCACCGGGTTCAACTCCGAAGCGTCTTCAATCAGGACAAGCCGATCATGGGGGCTACTCAATGCGAGCATCGTGGACAGCAATGTGGTCTTCCCGGAACCGGTGGCACCACTGATCAGGAAACTCAACCTGCGGTCAACCATGGCCTGCAGCACCTGTTGGACGGGCGCCCCGAACATGGCTCCGGCACGCAGCTCGTCCATGGAGAAAACCTCCTCGCGCCGAATCCGAACGGACAACAAAGTTCCGGCGGCGGAAATCGGAGGCAGCACCGCGTGCACCCGGTATCCGCCGTCGAGACGGACATCGACGCACGGCGAACCGTCGTCCAAACGACGCCCACCGGCCGCCACAAGCCGGGAGGCCAAGGCCCGGATCTGAGGTTCGCCGTCGAATCGCACCTGGGCCCGTTCCAGTCCCTTGCCGCGGTCGAACCACACGGAGTCCGGGCCATTCACGAAGATGTCCGTCACCGAGGCATCGTGTGCAAGCTGTTGGAGGGGTCCAAGTCCGCTCAATTCGGCGCTGATCGATTCGACGGCGGCAAGCGCCCCTGCGGTCCCGAGCAGCCTGCCCGTGGCATGGACGGCCGCTGCCACGCGTGACGGAGTGACCGGTCCGGCGTCGGCCATGACGGTTTCCCGGACGGTTTCAAGGAGCGCGGCGTCCAAGAGCCGGGTCTTGCGTCGACGCTCGCCGCCCGGGAATGCGGAGGCACTCATACTGCTCCGTCGTCGAGTAGTTGAAGGACGGATTCCGCAAAGCGACGCACGGCCTTGCGCTTACCGAATTCCAGAAGGCGTCCGAGCTCAGCCGCCGCGGCAGTACCGCGGAGTTCGGGGAGAACGCCGTGAAGGGGCAGGCCAAGCGATTCGGCTATGAGGGGTCCGTCAAGGACCGTACCCGCATTTCCGCGGATTACCAGGGCTGTGTCAACGGGCGGCAGCTCCTGGAGAAGCCTGGCCGCAGCTACTGCTGCGCGGAGTTGGGCCGGTACCACAAGGAGGATCCTGTCGCAGTCCCAGGCAAAGCTGCCAAGCGATTCCGTTCCGCGGCCGATATCGACAATGATTAGTTCAAATCCCCGTCTCGCCGCGTCAAGGACAGCCGCGACGGCCCCAGGCTCCGCGCTCAGGGGACGGTCGCGACTACCCGGCCAGGACAGGAAGGAGAATCCTCCGGCTTGGGGCAGTGAATCGCTTAGCTGCCCGGTGCCGATGCTCCCGCTGGCACCCGCGAGATCGGGCCAGCGCAGCCCTGGCGCATCTTCGGCGGCCAGGCAAAGCTCGAGGCCCCCTCCGCGGGGATCGCCATCAACCAGGAGCGTCCGTATGCCGTGGACGGCCGCTTCGTTAGCCAACCAGACGGCAGCCGTGGACGCGCCCGCTCCGCCGCATCCTCCTGTCACCCCGAGCACCATTCCTCCGGGGTCCGGATCTTGGGACCTACCGAGGTGCTCCGCCAGCCAGGCTGCAGCTTCCGGCAACACAGCCACGCGTTCGGCCCCCAGCGCCGCTCCCAATTCCCACAAAGCGTCCCCTTCACTGTTGAGGCCCAGCAAGACTGAAGGCGCACGACGACGGGGCGGAAGTTCGCGGACATCGCTGCCAAGAAGCACCATCCCCACGGTGTCCCACAGGGGCAAGGCACCGGATGAATCGACGACTGTCCGGAGACTGGCACCGACAGCGGCTGCGATCCTTTCTGTTTCGGCTTGTAACCTGACATTCGCCGTCACCAGAAGAACCTCCCCGGAACCGGCAGGAAGCCACGGGTCCCCGGACACCGGGCCTGGCTCCGCCCCGCTTCCACGGCTGTTGTGGTTCCGTTCGAGATGTTGCCCGCTCATGAAGCCACTATCTCCGTTTCGCCACGAGCATTGGAGGCCTGTATCGGCGTATGTGGATAAGCAACCACAACAACCCCTGTGGAGGACCAGTCCGCGTGCCGACGGAAGCAGCCCCGGACAAAAGCTTGCGGACGGCAATTGTCCGCAAAGTGCAAAGTTCCACGGAATCACAGGGCAGAATTGTCAGCATGTACCTGCTGCTCGCCGCCCATCCAGACGGCGCAGCCATTCAGGAAATCAACGCTGCCGGAGTAGCCCGGGCAGAACCGCGCGTCGTACGAAAGGCCGATCTCGCCGGCGTCGTAAGCGTCTTGGAGAAGGGCCGTCCGCGCTGGGTCTGGAACCGGACCCAGGATTGGTACCCGGCGATGCTCCAGGCCGGGGTGGAGCTGGAACGTTGCCATGACCTCACGCTCTGCCGCGCCATCCTGGTCCATTCTGAGTTCACGGCCCACACGGACTATGCCCGCAGCGCGGAAAAGCTCACGCAGGACGATGAAATGCCGGTTCCGCCGCGGGTCCTCCAGCCTCCCCCTCCGCCCGCCGAGCAGGACGCACTGTTCGACGAGCTTGTCCCGCGCAGCACCCAGCCAAGCCTGAACGAGATCCGGGCTGAGTTCGCGGCCCAGCAACACGCGCTCGGCCAGGCCTCAAGGGAAGAAGGCCGGCAGCACCGCCTTAAACTGCTGCTGGCTGCGGAATCCGCCGGCGCCATGATTGCCGCCGAAATGCAGTTCACGGGTGTGCCCTGGCAGGAGACTTTGCACGAAGAAATCCTGGAAGGCCACCTGGGTCCCCGGCCTCCAACTGGCCACCGGCCAGCCAGGCTGGAGGCGCTCTGCAACGAGCTTCGAGGGATTCTCCACTCTCCGAAGCTGAATCCGGATTCACCCCAGGACCTCATGCGAGCCCTACACCGGAACGGCATCGAAGTAAAAACCACGCGCCAGTGGGAACTCAAGGAATCGAAGCATGCGGCCATCGAGCCACTGCTGGAGTACAAGAAGCTCTCCCGCTTGTTCGCTGCGAACGGCTGGTCGTGGCTGGACGCGTGGGTGAGCGAAGGGCGGTTCCGCCCCGAATACGTGGTGGGGGGCGTGGTTTCCGGCCGTTGGGCGTCGAGGGGAGGCGGGGCGTTGCAGATCCCTCGCCAGATCCGGGGCGCGGTGCATGCCGATCCGGGGCACAAATTGATCGTCGCGGACGCGTCCCAGCTCGAGCCCCGGGTTCTGGTGGCGCTGGCGCAGGACTCGAAGATGGCCGAAGCTGCGCGGGACGAGGATTTGTACGCCGGCATCGCCGCACAGGGCTTCGGTGGCGATCGCTCGAAGGCCAAGATCGCCTTGCTGGGCGCAATTTACGGTGCTACCACAGGCGAATCCGGGCGCCTCATGCCACAGCTGACCAGGACTTATCCCCGGGCGGTCGGCTTCGTCGAACAGGCAGCCCGCGACGGCGAAGGCGGCCGCACCGTAACCTCAAGGTTGGGCCGCAGCAGCCCGCCGCCGTCGGAACGCTGGATCCGCAGCCAGCAATCCACGACGGCGGAAGAACAGCGGCGCGCGGACAGCATCGCCCGCTCGCGCGGGCGTTTCACGCGGAACTTTGTGGTGCAGGGTTCCGCGGCGGACTGGGCGTCGTGCTGGCTCGCCGAACTTCGACGGCGGCTGCGCACCGCGCGTGCCGACGGCCTGCCTGCCGGGGAACTTGTGTTCTTCCTGCACGACGAAGTCATGGTCCACGCGCCCACAGAGTCGGTTGAAACGTGCATCAAGGCCATCGAGGAGGCCGCGGCCGCCGCGAAGGAACTGTTGTTCGGGCGGATTCCGGTGGAATTTCCGGTGAGCATCGCCGTCGTCGATTCTTACGACAAAGCCAAGTAAGAGGCACTATTGCCCCGGGGGCAACAGCAGAGGACGATTGCCCCGTGGGAAACAAGGGCCAGGCACCACTGGCTGAATATATCGCCTTCCAACTGACCGAGCTGGAAGGACAATTGCCGCTGATTGAAGCGGCCGATCCGGAAGCCGTACACAACGCCAGGCTTGCCCTTCGCCGGCTCCGTTCAGTCCTCAGCTGCTATCGCGGCATGATCCCTAAACTTCCCCGGCCGGCCAGCGAGGAAGTCCGTTGGCTCGCAACTTCACTCGGCGAGTCCAGGGATGCATATGTCCTGGCGCAGAGGATACGGCTATCGCTCGACACAAAGGATTCATGGAAAAGCCCCGAAGCCGTGCGCCAGGCCGTGGAGGAACTGGAAGCGTCCAGCGCCCGGCTGGCCGCTGCCCTTGGCGGGCACAAGCGCAGCAAGCGCACGGTGCGGGCCGCAAGGGCAGCGCTGTTGGAAGTCCCTGCCGGCAGGGAATACAAACACCCGACGGCGGACCTTGCGGAGCGCCTCCAGGCCCGGTGGGAGCGGTTGCAGCACAGCATCGCGGAGCAGGCAGGCAGCAGCGACCCGGAGGTCCGCAACGCTGCGCTCCACCAAGCACGCAAGGACGTCAAGTGCCTCCGTTACTCAGTGGAGGCAGTCGCGGACGCCTTCAGCCATCACGCTTCCGGGGTGATCCAGCCGGCGATCGGCCTGCAACGGTTGTTGGGCGAGCAACATGACGCTGTCGTGGCTGGCGAATGGATCAGGGAACTGGCAAAAAACCCAGGCATTGACTCCGAAGACGCCCAAAGGCTGGAATCGATGGAAGTCCGGCGGCGACTCAACGCCGAAGAAGAGTTCCGGATGGCGATCGCCGAATACCCCGTGCCGGCGCCGAGGCGCGCACTGATCTTTTGAAGCCCGGAACCATAACCTCCAGCGGGGCCGAAAGCTAGTCATATGGCGGAAACGAACCCGGCATGACTCAGGCAAGTAATGTACCCCGAAGTAACTTCAGCACTCCCCTTCCTTCTGGATAGTCTCTCCTTATGGCGTTCGAAGTGAGAAGCGCCACAGTGCAAAGACGCGCTCACTGTGCGGGCAGTATTCAAGGGGGAACAGCAACGATGGCTGGACGATTCGAAATTCTCAGAGACGGCGAAGATGGCTACCGGTTTCGGCTGACGGCTTCCGATGGAACCCTGGTGGCGGAATCGCCGCGGTTCAAACACCTGAAAGCCGTAGTGGCGGGGATCAACGCCGTGCGGGAAAATGCCGCCACGGGCATCGTCGTGGATCACTCAAAACCTGCCCGACGCGCAGCGTAGTGGGCCGGGCGGGGCCCGGAGCAACGGCCCGCAGTGTTCCCGGGTGGGGCGGCACGCCTGCAGCGGGAAGCTAGATTTCGATCTCAAGCAGCCGTTCCGTGTCCCACGGAACAGTCCAGCCCAAAGCATCGAACAGGCCGCTGAGCACCATCCCGGTGAAACCCCAGACGACTAGTCCGTTGACCTGGAAGACGGGGCTTGAAAAGGTCCGTCCGAGTCGCGTGAGCGTCCCGGTGTATCGGTTGTCGGGATCCAAGAGGTCCCGCACCGGGACACGGAACACTTGAGCGGACTCAGCGTAGTCCACCACCCTCACAGGCGAGGGCGACGCCCACCATGCCAAGACCGGGGTGACCACGAAATTACTGCGGATCAGGCCTAGTTCCGGCATGACACCCAGCACCTGCACGCCCCCGCTGTCCAGACCGGTCTCCTCGACTGCTTCCCGGATGGCTGCAGCGACGGCCGATTCATCCCCGGGATCGATACTTCCGCCGGGGAACGCCACCTGTCCCGGATGGTCGTCCAAGGTGTGGGCGCGTTCCAGAAGCAACACATCCAAATCCGCCGGGGCCACCGGTTTCCCTGATTGGGCGGGGACGTCGTCCAAGACGCCGAAGAGCATGAGCACGGCCGCTTTTCGCGCCTTGTCCGGATCTATAGTCGCGGCCGCAATCCGCGGATCAGGGCCCGGATGCAGCCCGGAATCAATCCTTGTAATGAGACTGACGAGGTCCTCGAGCGCGGTCATCCCGGTCTCCTTTGCGATTCCATCCGAATCTCCACCGCGCGATGAGTCTCGGCAAGCAGCTTTGCGAGAAGCGCTTCGTTGCCCGGCGCCAGTTCGTATTTAAGCAACTTGGCCGCTTTGACGGGGTCCTTTTCGCCTTCGCCGTAACTCGGGCACCAATTGGCCACGGCACACGCTCCGCACGCTGGCCGGCGCGCATGGCAAACCCTGCGGCCATGGAAAACCACACGATGGGACAGCATGGTCCAGTCCCGGGGCTCGAACAGCTCCGCGACATCGAACTCGATCTTCACCGGATCCTCGGACGTCGTCCAGCCAAATCGGCGCGCCAGCCTGCCAAAGTGCGTGTCCACAGTGATTCCAGGGACGCCGAACGCGTTGCCCAGCACCACATTTGCCGTTTTTCGCCCGACGCCGGGAAGCGTCACCAGGTCTTCCAGCCTGCCGGGAACCTCGCCGTCGAACTCGTCCACCAAGCGTGTGCTGAGCGCCAGGACGTTCTTCGCCTTGGCACGGAAGAAGCCGGTGGGCTGCAGGATCGCCTCCAGCTCGGCAAGCTCGGCCTCGGCCATGCTCCGGGCATCCGGATAGCGCGCGAACAGGATCTTGGTGACCTGGTTGACCAGCACATCCGTGGTCTGGGCGGACAGCACCGTGGCCACCACCAGCTCGAACGGGTTCCGGAAATCAAGCTCAGCGTGGGCGTAGGGATAGAGCTCAGCGAGCGCCTTGTTGATTTTGCGCGCGCGCCGCTTCAAAGCCAGCGGGGTTTCGACGACGGTGTCCACGGCCGGCCTGGTTAGCCGCGTTCGATGTGGCTGAGATCGCGCAGGACGCCCACTTTGCCATCAGTATCCTGGACGAGGAATTCCTCGCCGCGGTCTTCGAGTGCCAGGACCCACGCGCCCGGTTCGATGGTGAAGGCGGGCATCCGGGTGTGCTCGTCGACAACGACGCGGGGGTGGGCCACTGCGAACCAGAATGCCTCGTACCCGGAGTCGTGCCCGGATTCGTCCCTTCGCGTGGCTGGGTCAACGGTGGCGCCGATGGGCTCGTGCACCCGGGGCTGGTTGACCGTGCCGATGTGCTGGGTGGCGGGCCCGGTGCCGGCGTCTGGGCCGCCGACAATGGGCGTAGCCATGGTGGCGGCGGGCATGTGCTTGGGCTCCTCGGGCGTGGGCGCCTGCGCTTCCCGTGCGCCGTCGGCAACTGCCGCCTCTGCGGATTCGGCAGGTACGACGGCGGCGGCTTCGGTGGCGGGGCCTTCAGTGGCGGCGGAAGGAGTCTCTGCCGGTGCTGCGGTGGTTGCTGCCGGAGCCCAGTGGGCGGGAGCTTCGGGCATGGAAGTTGCAGGCCCGGAAGCAGCGACCGCAGTTTCCGGCCTCGGCGCGACCGGCTCAGGCTTGGCCGGCTTCGGCGCGGCAGGCTTGCGCGTTGGAATGGCCGACTCGCGGGCCACAACGTGCGCGGGCTGTTCGGCCCGGTCCTTGAAGTCGTCGCGGAGGAGGGGCAAGTGGGGAGCCAGGACCGTCGCAGCCAGAAGACCTACCGAGCCAATGAGTACGACGAGCACGAAAACGGTAAACGCGCCTGCTGCGGACAGGAAGAACAGGGTCACGGCGAACGACGCCACGACGGACGCGAACTGGTCAGTCGAAAGGGAGCCGATTCGCACAATGTTCCCCGGCTGCAGGCGGCGGGCAACGAACAAAGCGGCAACAACGAGGGGAAGAATGATGCCCAGCGCCAGGAAGAAAAGGTTATCGAGGTTCCACAGGTTGTAGCGCCCGCCAAACATCGGCAGGAGGGACCCCACAAACATCAGCAAGGTGGAACCGAAAACGGTCACGTCCCGGATGGTGAACGGACCCAGTACGGCTTGGTACTTCGGGGAGGTCACGCTGCCGGGCTGTGGCGCCACGGATCCAGTTGCTGCTTCGGGGGCCGATCCGGGCGTCTGCGCGCCGTTCTTCGGACCTAGGCTCGTCTGGTTCATGTGCAAATCTCCTTAGTACGGCGGTGTTCCGGACGCTGCCGCTCAAGGCTGCACCCAGTATTTTCCGGGCCGGACCGGGCGGCAAGTTTTCGCGTCTCGAGACCTCTTCAGCCTATGCCACCCGTCTGACAGTCCACTAGTTGAAGCCATTACGAAAGCTGGATGCGAACGGGTGAAAAGCAGAATGGCTCCGCACGGGTGACCCGTGCGGAGCCATAGTGCAACTTCCAAAGCTACTGCGGGGTCACCTGGAGACGCGCAGCCTCCTGCAGAAGCGGTGTCGTGATGATCACAGTCGATGTGCCCGGCGCGATGTCGAAAGCGACGTTGCCGCGAGCCTTGTCGCCGGGGAGGACAACGCCGGAGCCAAGTGCGCCGTCGACAAACATCTCAACGTCGCCCTTGCGGCCGTCCGCATCCTTCGCCTCAAAGTACAACGGGTTCGAGGAGGTCTTGCCCTTCTCGGTCTCCCACAGAACATCGAGGATCAGGTAACCGCCATTTTTGGCGGGCGCGTTCAGGGTCGCGTTCGCCGTCGCCGAGTACTTGGCCGAAACGATAGTCACCTTGGCAACGTTGCCATCGCCCATATCGACGGACATCGGCTGGCCGACTGCATATCCGGCAGGTGCCGCGGCGGTCGTAGCCCCGGGGTTCGAGGCAGCGGATGCGGCCGGAACGACAGCGGTAGACCCGCTCGGCGTGGTGGAGGCACCGACTCTGGCAATGTTGAAGACGACGCTCAAGAGAATCAACGCCAAGGTCACGATCAAGGCCACCGTCTTGTGCTTCTCGTAGCCAGCCAGCTTGTAGCCCTGTTTGTCGGTCTGCTTGTTCGTCAGAAGCAGGATCAGGTCAATCAGTGACCAAATACCCAAACCACCAAGCGTGACCAACTTCAGAATGCCTGTGCCGATCTTGCCCAAGTAGAACCGGTCAACGCCGAGTCCGCCAAGGAGAACTGCCAATAGCCAAGCTGTCAGGAATGACTTGTTACCCACAAACTGTCCACCGGGAACCGCGCCAGGGTAACCGACTGGTGCTGCCTGATACCCAGGGTAACCGGCAGGTGCGCCCTGATACCCCGGATACTGACCAGATGTCTGTGCGGGTCCTCCCGCGTATGGTCCGGGTTGTGGTGAGCCGGGGGCTGGATATCCGGCGGGAGGCCCTACAGGAGGGGTGTTCTGACTCATGGGGATTCCTTTCGATAGGCGCGACCTTGCGCCTTGCGGAAAAGTGTGAAGCGGGTGTTCCGCGGCAGTGTTAGCCGTTGCGGACGATGAATGGGATCCCGTTGCGGGACGCGGCGTAGGCGGCTCTGTGCTCTATGGCGGGCTCATGTGGTGCTCGCTTCCCCCAAGAAATGAGTGGCTTTAGCCGCCCAACAAGCAAAGGCTACTTAGTGACCGACTTCGTGTCCACCAAATTTGTTAATCAGGGCCGAGGTCAAGAGCCTTCGCCGCCGTTCGGCGCGAATCACCCGCCGCTCACGGTCCGGATTGTGACCGCGGACACCTGTTGTCGGCTCAAAACGCTAAGGTGGGTTCCGGAAAAGCTCTTTGCGGAACCCCGTGAGGCGCCGCAGCCCAACGTCGTGCAAGATTGGCAGGTGGGGCGGCCCCGCTACGGGACAACCGCGCGGCAGAGATCGATGAATGATGAGGTTCACATGTCCCAGGACGCCAATGGATCGACGACCACCGCTGCACCCGGATCCGACGGGGCAGGCAACGGCGATGCCCTCGAAAATCTTCTCCACGAGAACCGGAAGTTCGCGCCCACCCCTGAGTTCGCGGCCAACGCGGTAGTCGGCGCCGGAGTCTATGCGGAAGCGAATGCGGACCGTCCCGCGTTCTGGGCAAAGCAGGCCCGGGAACTGCTGGACTGGGACACGGACTTCACCCAGGCCCTGGACTGGTCCAACCCGCCGTTCGCGAAGTGGTTCGTCGGCGGCAAGGTCAACGCCGCGTACAACGCCCTGGACCGGCACGTGGAGAACGGGCTCGGGGACCGGGTGGCCATCCACTTCGAAGGCGAACCGGGCGACACCCGTTCCTACACCTACGCGCAGCTCACCGAAGAGGTGAAGAAGGCCGCGAACGCCTTCGAGTCCCTCGGCGTGGCCAAGGGCGACCGGGTGGCCGTGTACCTGCCCATGATCCCCGAAGCCGTCATCACCATGCTGGCCTGTGCCCGGATCGGGGCCGTGCACTCGGTGGTGTTCGGCGGCTTCTCCGCCGACGCCCTGCGCTCGAGGATCGATGACGCCGAGGCCAAGCTCGTGGTCACCGCGGACGGCACGTACCGGCGCGGGAAGCCCAGCCCGCTCAAGCCCGCCGTGGACCAGGCCCTGTCCACAGAAGGCCACACCGTGCAGAACGTCGTGGTGGTCAAGCGCAACGGTCAGGACGTCGACTGGCACGAGGGCCGGGACCAGTGGTGGGAGGACACCGTCGGCGCCGCCTCGGGCGAGCACACCGCCGTCGGGCACGACGCCGAACACCCGCTCTTCATCCTGTACACCTCCGGGACCACCGGCAAGCCCAAGGGCATCCTGCACACCACCGGTGGCTACCTGACCCAGACCGCGTACACCCACAGGGCGGTCTTCGACCTGCACCCCGAGACGGACGTGTTCTGGTGCACCGCCGACGTCGGATGGGTCACCGGCCACTCGTACGTCGCCTACGCCCCGCTGGTCAACGGCGCCACCCAGGTCATGTACGAGGGCACCCCGGATTCCCCGCACCAGGGCCGCTGGTGGGAAATCGTGGAGAAGTACAAGGTCTCCATCCTGTACACCGCCCCCACGGCGATCCGGACGTTCATGAAGTGGGGCCGGGAGATCCCGGGCAAGTACGATCTGTCCTCGATCCGGGTCCTGGGCTCGGTGGGTGAACCCATCAACCCCGAGGCCTGGATGTGGTACCGGGACGTCATCGGCTCCAACGCCGGGAAGAACGGGGAAAAGAAGGAACACCCTGCCCCGATCGTGGACACCTGGTGGCAGACCGAAACCGGCGCCCAGATGATCGCGCCCCTGCCGGGCGTGACCGCGACCAAGCCGGGTTCGGCGCAGGTCCCGCTGCCGGGCATCGCGATCGACGTCGTGGACGAGGCCGGGGAGTCCGTCCCGGACGGGCACGGCGGCTACCTCGTGGTCCGCGAACCCTGGCCCGCGATGCTGCGGGGCATCTGGGGCGACCCGGAACGGTTCAAGGACACCTACTGGTCCCGCTTCGAGGGCATGTACTTCGCCGGGGACGGGGCCAAGAAGGACGAAGACGGAGACGTGTGGCTCCTGGGCCGGGTGGATGACGTCATGAACGTCTCCGGGCACCGGCTCTCCACCACCGAAATCGAATCCGCGCTCGTGTCCCACCCCTGGGTGGCGGAGGCCGCCGTCGTCGGGGCTTCCGACGAAACCACCGGCCAGGCCGTGGTCGCGTTCGTGATCCTGCGTGAATCCGCCCCGTCGGGACAGGACAGCGGCGACGCCACCGTCGCCGAGCTGCGCAACCACGTGGGCAAGGAAATCGGCCCCATCGCCAAACCCAGGCACATCCTCGTGGTCCCCGAACTGCCCAAGACACGCTCCGGCAAGATCATGCGCCGCCTCCTAAAGGACGTCGCAGAAGGCCGCGAAGTGGGCGACGCCACCACCCTCTCCGACCCCACGATCATGGCCCAGATCGCTGAGTCGTTGAAGAAGTAGGCTCTGTCACAATCAAGCCAGGCCCTCAAGGCCGGCCAGGCCAAGGCGGTGGTCCTCCCCAAAGAGGACCGCCGCTTTTGTCTTAAAACCCTCCGTCGCAAGAATGTTATATTTAGTTCTTTCATGTTCTCTTTTGAGCGGTTATAGTCGAGTTCTACGTGAGAAAACTCACAAGCACCACGCTTTCAAGGGAGAGAACATGGCAGCGAATCTTGACCCGTTCCAGTCGGCCCACAATGCTGGCCCTGGACGCCGCACCATCCTGAAAACGCTCGGAATCAGTGCCGCGGGGCTCGCCGGCATTCCGCTGCTGGCTGCTTGCACGGGTGGCTCCGGGCCGGCTCCGGGAGCCTCATCGAGCAGCCTGACCTTCGGCTCCGGTTCCTCGGACGACGTTCCCAAGGCCGCCTACAAAGCCGTCACCGATGCCTTCACCAAGAAGTCCGGCATCACCGTGGCCACCAACGTCGTCCCGCACAACGACTTCCAGAACAAGATCAACTCCTACCTCCAGGGCAGCCCCGACGATGCCTTCACGTGGTTCGCCGGCTACCGCATGCAGTACTACGCGGGCAAGGGCCTGCTGGCTCCCGTGGATGACGTGTGGGCAACCATCGGCAGCAACTTCTCCGACGCCATGAAGAAGGCCTCCACCGGGCCGGACGGCAAGATGTACCTCGTCCCCAACTACAACTACCCCTGGGGCTTCTTCTACCGGAAGAGCTTCTGGGCCGAAAAGGGCTACGCGGTGCCCAAGACGTTCGACGAACTGAAGACCCTGGCGGCCAAGATGAAAACCGACGGCATCATCCCCATCGGCTTCGCGGACAAGGACGGCTGGCCGGCCATGGGCACCTTCGACTACATCAACATGCGCCTCAATGGCTACCAGTTCCACATCGACCTGACCGCCCACAAGGAAAGCTGGGACCAGAAGAAGGTCAGCGACGTCTTCGACACCTGGAAGGCCCTCCTGCCGTTCCAGGACCCCAATGCCCTCGGCCAGACGTGGCAGGACGCGGCCAAGGCCCTCGAAGCCAAGAAGACCGGCATGTACCTGTTGGGTTCCTTCGTGACCCAGCAATTCACGGATCCCGCGGTGCTGGCGGACATCGATTTCTTCCCGTTCCCGGAAATCGCCGTGGAAGGCACCGACGCCGTCGAGGCCCCCATCGACGGGTTGCTCCTGTCCAAGAAGGGCGGCGACAACAAGGCGGCGCACGACTTCCTGGCATTCATGGGATCCGCCGAAGGCCAGAACGCCTATTCAGCCGTGGACACCTCGAACATCGCCACCGTCAAGGGCGCCGACACGTCAAAGTTCACCCCGCTGAACAAGAAGTGCGCGGACACCATCGCCAACGCCAAGTACATCAGCCAGTTCCTGGACCGGGACGCCCTCCCCGCCATGGCCAACAACGTGATGATCCCCGCGCTGCAGTCCTTCATCAAGGACGGCACCGTGGACGTCAAGAACCTTGAAGCGCAGGCCAAGACCCTTTACGCAGCCCAGTAGCTGAAGGAATCCCCATGAGTACTACCGCCGAGAAACCGGCAGCACCGGACAGCGAACCCGGTGCTGCCGGGCGAACCACGGCCGGCAAGAGCCAGCCCGGCACGGGCAGGCGGACCGGCAAAGCAGGCAGGGTCCGCCGCCTTACGCGCCGTGACAAGATCGTCCTCGCGGTCATGGTGGGCGTGCCGACCCTGATCCAGCTCCTGCTGGTCTGGCTGCCCACGCTCTTCTCCATTGCCCTGAGCTTCACCCGCTGGAACGGCCTGGACCTGAAGGACATCAAGGCCGCAGGGACGGACAACTACCGCTACGTGGTCCAGGACTATCCCCCGTTCTGGCCCGCCATCCAACACAACGTTCTATGGCTCGTCTTCCTGGCCCTGATCGCGACACCCCTCGGCCTGCTTCTGGCCGTGCTCCTGGACCAGAAGATCCGCGGCAGCAAGATCTACCAGAGCATCTTCTTCACCCCGGTCATGCTGTCGCTGGCCCTCATCGGCATCATCTGGCAGCTCTTCTACAACCGGGACAGCGGGCTGCTGAACTACCTCCTGGGCACGGCGGGCACACCGCAAGCCGTGGACTGGTTCGGAAATTCGAACGTCAATATCTGGGCGGCCATGGTTGCGGCCACCTGGCGTCACGCGGGCTACGTCATGATCCTGTACTTGGCCGGGCTCAAGGGCGTGGACCCCTCGCTGCGGGAAGCGGCGTCGATCGACGGCGCCAACGCCGCCCAGACGTTCTTCCGCATTGTTTTCCCGGCAATGCGCCCCGTGAACATCGTGATCGTGGTGATCACCATCATCGAATCGCTACGTGCCTTCGACATCGTCTACGTCATCAACCGAGGGACCAACGGCCTTGAATTGATCAGCGCCCTGGTGATCCAGAACCTGATCGGCGAAGGCCAGGTGATCGGCGTCGGCTCGTCCCTCGCGGTCATTCTCCTGGTCATCTCGTTGATCCCCATCGTTTTCTACCTCATCCGCACCTTCGGCAAGGAGAGCAAGGCATGAGCACCCTCGCCAACCCCATCCCAAGCACCGCCGGAGCTGCGGCCGTCACCGTGAACTCGGGCAAGCGCCACTACGGGACCCATATCTTCCTGACCGTCATGGCGATCATGTGGCTGATTCCGCTGGGTTGGTCCTTGTTCACTGCTTTGCGGCCCAAGGCGGACACGGACAAATACGGCTACTTCAGCCTTGGCGGCACCTTCAATTTCGACAACTTCATCACGGCCTGGACCCAAGGCGGATTCTCGAAGTACCTCCTGAACTCGGTAATCATCACCGTCCCGGCGGTGCTGCTGACCCTGTTCTTCGCCTCGATGATGGCATTCGCCGTCTCCAGGGTGAGCTGGAAATTCAACGTCACCCTCCTGATCATGTTCACCGCCGGGAACCTCCTGCCCCCGCAGGTCCTGGCGGCCCCGTTGTTCGAGATGTTCAAACACGTCACGCTGCCCTACTCCTTCAGCGATTCCGGCAACCTGCTCAACACCTACATCTCGGTCATCGCAGTGGACACGGCGTTCCAGATCGGGTTCTGCACGTTCGTGCTTTCCAACTACATGAAGGCCCTCTCCTCCGACCTGACGGAGGCCGCGCTCGTGGACGGCGCCGGGATCTGGCGGCAGTACTGGAACATCATCCTTCCACTGTGCCGGCCCGCCCTCGCCGCGCTCGGAACCCTGGAAGTCATCTTCATCTACAACGATTTCTTCTGGCCGCTGCTCTTCATCCAAAGCGGAAACCGGCTGCCCATCACGACGGCCATCAACAACCTGCAGGGCGAGTTCCTCAGCAACTACAACCTCCTGGCGGCCGGCGCCACCATCACTGTGATACCCACCCTGATCATCTACCTCGTGCTGCAGCGCCAATTCGTGGCCGGTCTCACGCTCGGTTCCAGCAAAGGATAAAACGCATGGCAATGGACTACATCGTCGACAAGTTGGGCGGCCGGATCGCGTTCGGCGGCGACTACAACCCCGAACAATGGCCCGAAGAGGTCTGGAAACACGACGTCGCCCTCATGAAGGAAGCCGGGGTGAACCTGGTCAGTGTCGGAATCTTCAGTTGGGCGCTGCTGGAGCCCGAAGAAGGCCGATACGAATTCGGCTGGCTGGACAGGATCCTGGACCTGCTCCACAGCAACGGGATCAGCGTGGATCTTGCGAACGCGAGTGCCTCTCCGCCGCCGTGGTTCAGCCGGAAGTACCCCGATTCGCTCCCCGTGGATGCCGACGGCGTCCGGCAAAGTTACGGTTCCCGGCAAGCCTTCGCGGCATGCTCGCCCGACTATCGCCGGGCGGCAGCAGCCCTGACGACGGCGATAGTCGAGCGTTACGCGGGGCACCCCGCCGTCGTGATGTGGCATGTCCACAACGAGTACGGCTGCCACAACCAGCCGGACTTCGGCCCCCATGCTGAGCGTGGCTTCCAGGAATGGCTGCAGGCTAGGTACGGGAGCCTCGATGCGCTCAATGAGGCCTGGGGCACGGCCTTCTGGTCCCAGCATTACTACGACTGGGCCGAGATCCTCCCGCCGCGCCGCTCCGGAACGTGGGTGAACCCCACCCAGCAACTGGATTTCGCGAGGTTCTCCTCAGATGCCCTTCTCGAGTGTTTCACCGCGGAGGCAGAGATCATCAGGGCGCATTCGAAGCACCCCGTGACCACCAATTTCATGGGCTTCAACATGGGCCTTACCGCCCCTGTGGACTATTGGCGCTGGTCCGGACACATGGATGTCGTGTCCAATGACCACTACCTGATCGCCGCCGACGAACGGAACTTCCAGGACCTGGCCATGACGGCGGACCTCACCCGCGGCTGGGCACAGGGCAAACCATGGCTCCTGATGGAACACTCCACTTCGGCAGTCAACTGGCAGCCCCGCAATGTGGCCAAAGCCCCGGGCGAAATGCTGCGCAACTCCCTGCAGCACGTGGCCCGCGGAACCGACGGCGTGTTGTTCTTTCAATGGCGTGCCTCCCGCGCCGGGGCCGAAAAGTACCACTCCGGACTGGTCCCCCACGCCGGCCGCGACAGCAAGGTGTGGCGCGAAGTGGTGGAGCTGGGACGGGCGCTCGAAAGCATTTCGGAGGTGGCCGGCTCCACGGTCCAGGCCGAAGCCTGCATCATCCACGACACCGACGCCCGCTGGGGCACCGAACTGGACTCGCACCCCAGCGAGGACGCCCGGAACCTCCCGGAAACGCGGCGCTGGCACGATGCCCTCTACCGGGCAGGCGTCACCACGGACATCCAGCAAAGCACCGATGACCTCTCCGGCTACAAACTGGTGATCGCGCCCATGCTGTACCTAGTCACGGATGAGTCCGCCGCGAAGCTCCACGAGTATGTCGAAGCCGGCGGAACCCTCGTGATCACGTATTTCTCCGGGATCGTTGACCAGAACGACCACATCCGGATGGACCCGGTCAACGGCGGGGGTTATCCGGGCGCATTCTCCGAACTGCTGGGCGTGAGCATGGAGGAATTCTTCCCCCTGCGCTCCGACGATACGGTGGGCTTGAGCCGCTTCGGCTCCGGGTCACTCTGGAGCGAGCTGGGGAAAGCAACCGGGGCGGAGGTTCTTGCCACGTTCGGCGCCGGCGCAGGCATGAGCGGCGCGGGCACCGGCGTCGACGGCTCGCCCGCGGTGACCCGCCGGGCGGGATCTGCCGGACGCGGTGCCGCCTACTACGTGGCCACCAGCCTGGGCCGCGGAGGGCTGGCCGAACTGGTCCAGCTCCTCTGCTCCGACGCCGGGGTGGAACCGGTCCTGGGCGTTCAGCCCCCGGAGGACGTGGAAATCGTCCGCAGGAGTAACGGCACCAAGGACTGGACTTTCGTCATCAACCACAGTGCGCGGGACGCTGAGGTGACGCTCGACGGCGTCGAGCTCCTCAGCGGGACACCCACCGGAGGTACGCTGAACCTTACTGCCGGAGGCGTCGCCGTCGTCGCCACTCCCGCCTAACCACCCGCCGTCCCTCCAGAAAGGCTCCGATGCTTCAGGCAGCCCGCCACACCGCCATTGTCGACGCCGTCCAGCGCGAACGGGTTGTCCGTGTCTCGGATCTCGCGCAACTGCTGGGCGTCTCAGCCATGACTGTTCGGCGCGACATCGAGTCGCTTGAGGAGTCCGGGCTCGTCGAGCGTATCCATGGCGGGGCCAAGATACCCGGCGATGCCCGGACCCACGAGCCCGGCTTTGAGCTGAAATCGACCCAGCTGATCGAGGAAAAACACGCGATCGCCGTCGAGGCCGCCACCCTGGTCCACGAGGGCATGGCTGTGGGCCTGAGCGCCGGAACCACCACCTACGAGCTCGCCAAGGTACTCCTGGAAGGTCCGCGGATCACGGTGGTGACGAACTCCATCAGGATTGCGGATCTCTTCCACAATGCCTCGGGTTCGCGGGAGGGTTTCCCGGTCATCGTGACGGGTGGCGAGCGCACGCCGTCGGACGCTTTGGTGGGTCCCATCGCGACGGCCGCGCTGAAGCAACTGCACTTGGACACGCTGTTCCTGGGCGTCCACGGCATGGACGCGGACGCCGGGTTCACCACCCCGAACCTGCAGGAAGCCGAAACCAACCGGGCGTTCATCAGTGCGGCCCGCAACGTGGTGGTCTTGGCGGACCACAGCAAGTGGGGAACGGTGGGCATCGCCTCGATTGCCCAGTTGGAGGAAGCCGACGTGCTCGTGACGGACTCGCATCTCGGCGAGGATGCCCGGCGCATCCTCGCCGACGGCGTCGGGAAGCTCAGGATCGCAGCTCCCTAGCGGGAAGGCGTTACGGGCACCCGCACGATTGGCGGATCCGCAATTGCGTGGGGAAGACCCTGTGCTGCGGGGGTTCGTTGCGATTCTCGCCCACCAGCGCGGACACTGCCGCCTCCGCCATCTCCCACACCGGCTGCTCCACGGTGGTCAGGGCCGGCCAGCTGTACTCCGCCTCAACCGAGCCGTCAAAGGACGCCACGGCGATATCCTCCGGAACGGATAGACCTGCCTCGCGGATTGCCCGCAGAACCCCGATTGCCTGCATATCGGAGCTGGCGAAGATCGCCGTCGGGCGGTTGTCCGCGGCCAGGAGCTGTTGTCCGGCAGCGTAGCCCCCGGGTCGGTCGAACCCGCCGCGGGCGAGCGGCCCAACAGGGAGTCCGGCAGCTTCGAGCGCCCGCCGCCACCCCTCCTCACGCCCATCGGCCTCGTTGTCCGCTGTGATGCCCATGGCAAGTCCGATATTGGTGTGTCCGTGGCCGATCAAATGTTCCACGGCAAGGCGGGCTCCGGCTTCGAGGTCCACGCCAACGCTATTGAATCCAGGAGCGATCGAGGCATGGTTCAGCAGCACCGAGGGGATTTCCGCGCCGACAAGCTCCAGTAGATCGGGTTCGAACATGACGCTGGCCAGGACCACTCCATCAACCTGCCTGGCAGCGAGGTTGCGGATGTGGCGGCGTTCGGATTCCAGTTTGTTGTCGGAATTCGTCAACAGAAGGGCATATCCGCGCTCGGCGGCCGCCACTTCCACAGCGTGTCCCAGCAGCGCCCAGAACGGGTTGCTGGAGTCCGGAATCACCAGGCCGAGGGTTTGGTTGGACCCCATTTTGAGCGCTCGCGCGGCGGCATTCGGGCGGTACCCCAGGATCCGGATGGCGTCCTGGACCTTCGCTTCCGTCGCCGGCGCCACTTTCTTGGGGCCACCGTTCACCACATAGCTCACGACGGCGGTGCTCACCCCGGCGTACCGGGCCACGTCTTTGCGCGTCACCGGTCCGCGCGGGGTGTGCACTGCCGAACTAGTCATGATGATCATGCTAACTACAAAGCCTCGGGCGCATCTCCAAAGTCCGTGATGGGGAGGCGTTCGCCGCCGCGGAGCGCGGACTCGTGAGCCACGACGCCGGGGAGCGTGAAGCGGGCGGCCACCCACGCGTTGACCGGCGGAAGGCTTCCTTTGTTCACGGCTGTGACGAAGTCGTCCACGAGGAACTGGTGGCTGCCTTCGTGCCCGGTCGGAGCTCCCTCGAATTCAACGGGGAGCCGGCCGGCGTCGTGCACCGGAGCGAGGCCGGAGATGAAGGCACCGCGGAGTTCGGGGGCGACGTCCGCCAAGGAGGGGTCATCCGCCGACATGCTCGGCTTGGTCTCCACCTGCTCGGAGACGTCCAGGACTCCCTCCTTGTCCTGCCACAGCGTGGTTGTGGCCAACTGCTCGAAGCTTGCCTCCGTGCCGAAGAAACGGAAGCGCGATTCGCGGATGTGCGAGGGGTAGCCCACGCGGCGCATCTCGTTGGTGCGCATCACGCCGCCGTCGTTCATTTCGAACAGCGCAGTGGCGTTGGAGAAGTCATTGTCGAACATGCTGACTTCCTTGTCGAAGACGCCGTCGCCGCGATCGTCCTTGACGCCGATGCAGCTGACGCTCACGGCGTGGCCCGGTATGGCGCCCAGCACGCCTCCGATGGCGTGCGTCGGGTACAGCATGGGCGGGTAGCTGGCGGTTGCTTTCCAGTTTTCGCCGCCGCTGTACTGGTAGGCCTCGTAGAAGCCCAGGTCCATGTCGTGGACGTAGTCGCCTTCGGTGTAGAAGATGCGGCCGAACTTGCCGGCGGCGTGTTGCTTGCGCGCATAGACGGTTGCGGGGTTGTAGAAGCTGGTCTCCCCCATGGCGTAGACAAGTTTGGTCTCACGCACGGCTTCGATGATTCCGGCGATCTGTTCCTCGGAAATTGCCATCGGAACAGCCGAATAGACGTGCTTTCCGGCGCGCAGCGCCTTGATCACCAAGGGCCCGTGCGTCCAGCGCTGCGTGAAGATGGCGACGGCGTCGACGTCGGACGCCAGCAACTCGTCGAAACTGCCCATGGTGCCGTCGAGCCCCAGCTGTTCAACAGCTTTGGACGCCCGTTCAGGGAGCTCGTCCACTGCGTAGACAGCGGAAACCCCGGGGTGGAGCTTGAAGAGGTGGGCGAATTGGCCGCCGAACTGGCCAAGGCCTACTACTCCCATTGAAAACGTCATTGTTAGCCCTTCGATTCGGGTTGATGGCTTCAGAATGCCCTCGCCCGCCCGGAGAGGCTCGACGAGTGACTCATGCCAGTGAATCACTAGGATCTACTCGAGTCAACAAAAAGCAATAAATCCAAAATAATCGAACAAAACTTCACAAAATTACTTGACCCCTTCAGATCTACTCGTGTAGATTCACATCAGTTGTAACCCACATCACAGTCAGGAAAGGGTCGAAGATGACCACCCTTGCCAAACAAGCGGAACCCGCCGCACCTCCCCAACCGGGCAAACCATCCAAGTTCGGCATCCGCCGGATCGGTGACTTGAAGATCGCATTGCTCTTCATCTTCCCGGCGATGATCGGCTTTGTTCTTTTCTTCCTCGTCCCCACCATCCGGGGCATCTACCTCAGCTTCACCGAGTACAGCATCCTCGGCGATCCCACCTGGATCGGCCTGAAGAACTACACGACGATCTTCAGCGACGACCTGTTCTGGAACGCCATGGCCGTCACCGTGCAGTACGTGGCACTGAACATCGGTTTCCAGACCGTGATCGCCATCGGGCTCGCGCTCCTCATGCACCGCGTGGCCAAATCCACCTTCATTCGCGGTGTCCTGCTGCTCCCGTTCCTGGTGGCCAATGTGATCGTTGCGCTGCTCTGGTTCTGGATGCTGGACTACCAGCTGGGCATCGTGAACGAAGTCATCAGCTGGCTAGGCCTGCCGCGCATCGCCTTCTTCGGCAGCGATCAATGGGCCATTCCCACCATCGCCTTCGTCAACGTGTGGCGGCACATGGGTTACACGGCCCTGCTGATCTTCGCCGGCCTGCAGGCCATACCCAATCACGTCTATGAGGTGGCCAACCTTGATGGGGCCTCCCCCACCCGGACGTTCTGGAGCATCACCATGCCGCTCCTTCGCCCGGTGCTGGTCCTGGTCCTCGTGGTCACGGTCATCGGTTCATTCCAGGTCTTCGACACCGTGGCCGTGACGACCGGAGGCGGACCCGTCAATGCCTCCCGGGTCATCCAGATGTACATCTACCAGAAGGCCTTCGGCGAGTCCGATTTCGGCTACGCCTCAGCGCTGTCCGTCATTCTCTTCATCATTCTCGCCCTCGTGGCCTTCATCCAGATGAAGTTCCTCAAGGGCAATGAGACGGACCTGGACTAAGGAAACCCCGCCATGAGTACCTCCACCAATTCCCGCCACTCGCGAGAGTCCGCCACCGCCGTCGTAGGCTCCCCGCGATCACGCCGCCCCCGCACGAAACCCGTGAACTGGCGCCGCGCAGGCGCTTGGGTCCTCGTAGTGATCGCCGTCGTGGTCACCATCGCTCCGTTCCTCTGGATGCTCCGGACGGCATTGTCCAGCAACCATTCGTTGGCCTCGAACGCCGGCAACCTTCTTCCGGCCGACTTCAGCTGGGGCGCGTTCCAACGAGTCTTCGGCTTGCAAAGTCCTGAGCAGGCCATCGCCGAAGGCGGGTCCGGGGCCGACATCAACTTCTGGCTCTACCTGCGCAACTCGATCATCTTCGCCACCATGACTACCGCAGGCCAGGTGTTCTTCAGTGCGATGGCCGCCTACGCCTTTTCCAGGCTGCGCTGGCCGGGCCGGAACAAGGTCTTCGCGATCTTCCTGGCCACCATGATGGTCCCGCCGATCTTCACCGCCCTGCCCAACTTCCTGATGATCAAGAACCTGGGCCTGCTCAACACCTTCGCCGGACTGGCACTGCCCTTCATGTTCATGACGCCCTTTGCCATCTTCTTCCTGCGCCAGTTCTTCCTGAGCATGTCCCGCGAAGTGGAAGAGGCCGCCATGCTCGACGGCGCCAAGCACCTCCGCATCTTCTTCCAGATCGTGATCCCCAACGCCGCAGCACCCCTGGCCACCCTGGCCCTGCTGACCTTCATCGGTCAGTGGAACGAGTACTTCTGGCCACTCCTGGTAGGCCAGGACGAGAATGTCCGCGTCCTCACCGTGGGCCTGGGCGTCTTCAAGTCCCAGTCCCCGCAAGGGGCACCGGACTGGAGCGGGCTCATGGCCGCCACCCTCGTGGCAGCGCTGCCCGTCCTGATCCTCTTCATCGCCTTCGGCAAGAAGGTGGTCAACTCCATCGGATTCTCCGGCATCAAGTAAGTCATCTTTCTCCCCAAGCGCCGCCCCGTTCTATCGCAACCCCCTGAAAGGTCCACCATGAAGAAATCCATTGGCACCGTCGCAGCTGCCGTCACCGTCGCTGTCGCGGCCGCGCTGTCACTCTCCGCCTGTGGCGGCTCCGCCCCCGCCTCCAGCGAAGCCAAGGGCGAGATCAACTACTGGCTGTGGGACGCCAACCAGCTCCCGGCTTACCAACAGTGCGCGAGTGACTTCACCAAGGCCAACCCGAATATCACCGTCAAAATCACCCAGCGCGGCTGGGACGACTACTGGACCACCCTGACCAACGGCTTCGTGTCTGGTACCGCCCCTGACGTCTTCACCGACCACCTGTCCAAGTACCCGGAGTTCGCTTCCAAGAAGCAGCTGCTGGCCCTCGACGACGCCGTAGCCAAGGACGGCGTCAAACTGGACAGCTACAACAAGGGCCTGGCCGATCTCTGGGTGGGCCAGGACGGCAAGCGCTACGGCCTCCCGAAGGACTGGGACACCATCAGCCTCTTCTACAACAAGGCCATGACCGACTCCGCCGGCATCACTGCCGAGCAGATGGCAAAGCTGGATTGGAACCCCAAGGACGGCGGCAGCTACGAAAAGACCATCGCCCACCTGACCGTAGACAAGAACGGCAAGCGCGGAGACGAAGCCGGCTTCGACAAGAACAACGTGGCCGTCTACGGACTGGGCTTGGAGTCCTCCGGCTCCGGTCAGGGCCAGACCCAGTGGAGCTTCCTCGCGGCCACCACCGACTGGACCGCTACCGACAAGAACCCGTGGGGCACGAAGTTCAACTACGACGACCCCAAGTTCCAGGAAACCATCTCCTGGTGGGCCGGACTGGCCGACAAGGGCTACATGCCCAAACTCGAAACAACGGTAGGCGCCAGCGTTTCGGACAACTTCGGTGCAGGCAAGGCCGCCATCAACACCAGCGGCTCATGGATGATCGGCCAGTACACCGGATACAAGGGTATCCAGACTGCCATCGCCCCCACCCCGACGGGACCGGACGGCAAGCGCGCGTCCATGTTCAACGGCCTGGCCGACTCCATCTGGGCCGGAACCAAGAACCCCGCAGCAGCCACCAAGTGGGTCGAATACCTTGGTTCCTCAGCCTGCCAGGACGTCGTCGCCAACAAGGCCGTCGTGTTCCCGGCGATCAGCACGTCCTCGGACTTGGCCGCCAAGGCGTTCGCGGCCAAGGGTGTTGACGTCTCCGCCTTCACCCAGCAGGTCAAAGACGGCACCACGTTCCTCTTCCCCATCGCGGACAAGGCTGCCAAAGTTGACGGCATCATGAAGCCCGCAATGGACGCAGTACTAAGCGGCAAGAAGCCGGCCAGCTCGCTCTCCGATGCCAACAACCAGGTCAACAACCTCTTCAAGTAACACCAGCCCCGCCAAACCAGTCCGGGCGCCGCCGCTTCACTCCTTTGACGGCGGTGCCCGGACTCTCCACTCCCTCCCAACGCGACACACAACGACTCCCTGAAAGTGAACCAGCCCATGGACCCGCTCCACCTCCGTTCCGCCGGCACAAGCCTCGTGGTCAGTTTCGATAACGGAGAGGCCGAAGTCATCCACTGGGGTGCCGATCTCGGCAGCACCCTTCCGGACCTCGCGATCCTGGGCGAACCCATCCCACACTCGGCCGTCGATGCCAACGTACCGGCGGCCCTCCTCCCGCAAGGTTCGTCCGCATGGCGGGGCCGTCCGGGCCTCCGGGGCCAGCGAATCGCCGACGGCGTTCCGGGACTGGACTTTTCGCTCCGGCTTCGCGTGGTGGAAGTACAGGCTGTCGGCAGCTCCGCCGTCGCCTCCGCAGTGCCCGTTCCCTCTGCAGTGATTGTCCAGAAGGATCCCGACGCCGGAATCACCGTGACGTCCACCCTCACCCTTCACCCCGGCGGCCTTCTCGAGCTGCGCCACACTGCCGTCAACGACGGCACGTCCCCCTTCCAGCTCGACGAACTGGCCACCGTTCTCCCGGTGGGGCCCGACGCCGTCGAACTCCTTGACCTCACCGGGCGCTGGTGCCGCGAACGGCACCCACAGCGCCGGTCCGTCCAACAAGGGACGTGGGTACGCACGGGACGCCACGGCCGCACGGGGCACGACTCCTCGTTGCTTTTCGCGGCGGGTACCCCTGGATTCGGCAACCGCCATGGGAAGGTCTGGGCCACCCACTTGGCGTGGAGCGGCAACCACGAACAATTCGCCGACACCGTGGCCGACGGCCGCACGATGATCGGCGGCTCCGAGCTCCTGGGGCCCGCCGAAGTGGTGCTCCAGCCCGGCGAGGGCTACACCACACCCGCGCTGTTTGCCGCCTACTCTGACCGCGGCCTGGACGGCATCAGCGAAGCCTTCTACAGCTGGTTCCGGTCCCGCCCGCACCATGTCCTTCCCGCGGTTTCCACGGGACTCCCCGCCGGCAAGCCCCGCTCCGTGGTCCTCAACACGTGGGAGGCCGTGTACTTCGACCACCGGCTCGACGCCCTGATCGAGCTCGCCGAGTCCGCTGCTGAGCTGGGCGTTGAGCGCTTCGTGCTCGACGACGGGTGGTTCCGCGGGCGCCGCGACGACCATGCCGGCCTGGGCGATTGGTACGTCGACGAAAGCCTTTGGCCCGACGGGCTGACGCCGCTCATCGAGGCCGTGAACTCCCACGGCATGGAATTCGGGCTCTGGGTGGAACCGGAAATGATCAACCTGGATTCCGATGTTGCCCGGGCGCACCCCGACTGGATCGTGGGCCCTGCGGCCATCTCACACAAGGACGGCGGCCGCCTCCCCCTTGAATGGCGCCACCAGCACATCATCGACCTCGTCAACCCGGCGGCCTGGCAGTACGTCTTCGAGCGGATCGACGCCCTGCTGGGGGAGAACGACATCAAGTACCTCAAATGGGACCAGAACCGGGACCTCACCGAACACGGCCATGCAGGCCGCGCATCCGTGCATGCTCAAACCCTGGCTGCCTACCGGCTCTTCGACGAGCTCCGAAAGGCCCACCCCGGCGTCGAAATCGAAAGCTGCTCCTCCGGCGGCGCCCGCGTGGACCTCGGCATCCTTGAGCGGACCGACCGGATCTGGGGATCGGATTGCAACGACGCCCTCGAGAGGCAGACCATCCAGCGCTGGACCGGCGTCGTGGTTCCGCCGGAACTGGTGGGCGGGCACATCGGCCCCACCACTTCGCACACCACGGCCCGCACCCACGATCTCTCCTTCCGCGCCATCACTGCGATGTTCGGGCATTTCGGCATGGAATGGGATGTCCGCCAAGTGCAGGGCGCCGAACGCGAGGAACTCAAGCGCTTCATCGGCCTCTACAAGGAGCACCGCGGGCTCATCCATAGCGGCCGGATGGTCCGTGCGGACGTGCCGGACGACTCGATCATGCTGCACGGTGTGGTGTCCGACGACGGCGACGCTGGCTTGTTCGCCGTCGTCAGCACCCGGACGTCGTTCGCAGAACAACCCGGCCGCGTCGCTATTCCGGGCCTCGACCCCGAGCGTTCCTACATGGTGCAGGCCATTTTCCCGGCCCCCGTCGACGCCGACTACGCCCGCACCTTCACCCAGGTGCAGCCGCCCGCATGGCTGCCATTCGGGGCTCAGGCGAGCGGTCGGTTCCTGGCAGAAGTCGGGCTCCCGATGCCAGTCCTGAACCCGGAACACGCCCTGCTGCTCCGCACTACTGCGGTGTAGCTGTTGTTTGGTGGTTCTTACGCTGTCCAGCGCCGCGGCGCAGCAGGGCAGCGTAAGAAACGCCGGACAGGCTCGGCGCACCGATAGATTGGGAGTCATGACTGAAGCTCCCACCGCCACCGAAGCCGGTCGCGGCACCATCCTCGTCCTCAACGGCCCCAACCTGAACCTGCTGGGCACGCGCGAGCCGGAAAAGTACGGCACCTCCACTTTGGCCGACGTCGAGCAGCTCGCCATGGCCGCCGCCGAGGCCAACGGCTTCACGGTTGACTGCGTCCAGTCCAACCACGAGGGCGACCTCCTGGACGCCATCCACGGCGCCCGCGGGACCGCCGTCGGGATCGTCATCAACGCGGGTGCTTACACGCACACGTCCGTGGCGCTGCGGGACGCCCTTGCAGCAGTGCAGCTTCCCGCCGTCGAGGTCCACATCACCAATGTGCACCAGCGCGAGGAATTCCGCCATCACTCCTACCTGTCCCCGGTGTGCTCCGCAGTGATCGTCGGCGCAGGAGTCCAGGGCTACAAGCTGGCCATCGACTACCTCACCACCGCGGTCTAGATCCTCGGACTGGGCAGGGTTACTTCTTGGTGCACTGGCCCGACGACACTGCCGCGCTCAGGGACGGTGCCTGCTGGGCCACGGGCGAGAGCTCTTCCATGGTGAGGGCGTAGCCCACTGCCACATCCGAAGTGGTCTTGGCGAACACTACGCCGGCAACCTGTCCCTGGGTCGTCAGAAGCGGACCGCCCGAATTGCCAGGCTGCACGTCTCCTGCAAGCTTGTAAACCTGTTCCGGAGAAGGATTGTTGCCGTAAATGTCCGGGACCAGCAGGGTCGAGATGCCTTCCACCGCGGCTGGTTTGGACTGGAACGGACCGCCGTGGGGGTAGCCGGCGAAGGCCGCGGGTGAGCCGGCCGGAAGGTCGGCGCTCAACTGCAGCGGCGCCGTCGGGAGACCGTCGACGGCGACCACGGCCAGGTCGCGTTGGCTGTCGAAGTAGACCACACGCCCCGGCATTGCGCCGCCGTCGGGGATTTCCACTACAGGCTGCGACACGCCGGCCACTACGTGCGCGTTAGTGACCACCCGGCCAGGGGAGACCACAAAGCCGGAGCCCGTCTGGTTCTGGCCGCATTGGTAGGCAGTGCCGGCGATCTTCAGCACGGAATGGGCCGCATTGTTGAGGGCAGGAGTGTCCGTGCTGGTGTTCGGAATGGGCACAGGAGCCACGGGGCCGATGCCCTCGATGAGCTGGGGGATGCCGTTGCCCATGACCGTGGAACGCAGTTGCGCCACGCCGGCCTTGACGGGTGTGGGCGTCATGGTGTCGATAAAGCGAATCACCTTGGAATCGGCCAGTTGCTGCGAAACGAGCGGCACACCCAAGGAGCCGATGCTGAACGCCAACATGGACATGACCAGCGCGGCGACAACCAGGCTGACGAAACCGCCCAGCAGGCGGTCGAGTGCGTGGAGTGGCTGGATGCGCACGGCTTTGCGGACCTTCTGGCCGATCCAGGTGCCAAGACCGTGCCCCAGAACAATGAGCACTACGGCCGAGCCGATAATGGCGGTCAGTCTCCAGCCGCTGTCCTTGACCCAGTCGCCGACGAGCGGGACCGCGACAAAGGCAGCCACTGCTCCTACGGCGAAGCCGGCGATTCCGCCGAGCGTCACGAAGAAGCCGTTGCGCAGTCCGTAGATCAGGTAGGAAAGAAGCGTCAAAATCAACGCCAGGTCCAAGATGGTCAAGCCGAACACCAAAGCTCCTCACAGCCGAGTAAGCCCCAATTGTAGTTGCACAGACTGACAGCTTCCCTTCGGATGCAAGCTGTCATCCAGATCGCGAAGCCGCTGCCGAGCAGGGCATTCCCGGCGAGTTGGGGCGCGATTTTGTGCCTCTTCCGCGTGATTTAGGGCGTTTCGGCTGCCAAGTACGTCACAGACGCGACAAAATTCTGAAACAATGGCTGAAGCGCCCCAGCCGAACTTTTACTCAGGAGATTTCATGGATATCGAGGTATTGCGCCGCGCACCCCTCTTCGCCACCCTTGACGACGACGCTTTCCGTCTGCTGACGGACGAACTCACAGAGGTGGACCTTTCACGCGGAGCGTCTGTTTTCCGCGAGGGAGATCAGGGTGACCAGCTCTACTTCATCGTGTCCGGCAAGGTTAAGCTCGGCCGCACCTCTCCGGATGGCCGCGAATCCCTCTTGGCCATCCTCGGCCCGGGCGAGCTCTTCGGCGAAATGGCCCTGTTCGACCCCAGCCCGCGCACCGCAACGGCCACCGCCGTTTCCGAGACCCGCCTGGCAGGACTGAAGAACGAAAGCCTCAACGCCCTGCTGCGCACCCGTCCTGAAGTGTCCGCACAGTTGCTGCAGGCACTCGCCCGCCGCCTGCGCCGCACCAACGATTCCCTCTCCGACCTCGTGTTCTCGGACGTCCCGGGCCGCGTCGCCAAGGCCCTGCTGGACCTCGCGGACCGCTTCGGCCGGCCCGCGACCGACGGCGTCCTGGTGGCCCACGAACTCACGCAGGAAGAACTGGCCCAGCTGGTCGGAGCCTCCCGCGAGACGGTCAACAAGGCCCTCGCCGAGTTCGTCCAGCGCGGCTGGCTCCGCCTCGAAGCCCGCGCAGTAGTCATCCTGGACATGCAGCGCCTCCGCCAGCGCTCGCGCTAATTTCCTGCGAAACGGAAAATGCCTGGCGACCCCGGAATTCCGGAGTCGCCAGGCATTTTTCGTTTCGCCAGCGGATGCGCGTCGCCGCGTCGTCAGCGCTCCCGCTGCGGTTCGCCTGAAACCGTGCGGGCCGCTTCGACTTCGAGCATGAGTGCGCCATCCTCTTGGACAAGCCGCGGCTGGTACATGTGCGGTTTGCGTTTGTAGCTGAGGTACGCAATGCAACCCTGGGCAGCGGCCATCTTTTCGAGGATGATCTCCGAGCCCGGCACCAGCAATTGGCCCAAAGCCAAGCCGGCTGTGTTTTCCTGGCCGATTTCGTCCCCAAGCGCAGTGGTCTCGCGCTCGGCCATGAGTTTGGAAACGCACACCCAGCGCCCCCAGACTCCCTTGCTCACCAGCAGCGAGGGCTGCTGGTTAACAGGAAGGGTGGCCGCGAAATAGCGGGTGTTGAAGCGCCGGTGCGCAAAGTCCGGGCTGAGCCAGTTGACGAGCGGCTTGAGCAGGTCAGTCCGCAACGACAAGCCACGCTTGGCCAGGACATCCGTGAACGACTTGTCCTGCGCAGCTACGGCCTCGCGGGCCTTCATCCACTCGGGAGTGGACGTTGCCTCCACTGTGGAGGACAGGTCCGGGCCGGCCAGCAGCACGCCGGTTTCCTCGAACAGTTCGCGGATGGCGCCCACCACGTGGCGGCGCGCAAGTCCGACGTCGGCGGTCCCTAGCGCCTCAGCCCAATGCTGAGGCGAGGGGCCGAGCCAGCCGAGGGCGTCGTCGTCGCTGGGTTCAAGCGATCCGCCGGGAAACGCGACAACACCCAGCGGCGAGGAACCGGGACGGTAACCCATCCACGTTTCCAGGCCGGTAGGCGAGTCCCGGAGCAGTACAACAGATGATGCAAAACGCGCGGCGCGGGGGACCCGTTCGCCGAGCTCAAGCCAATTCCGTGCAGCCCCTTCTAGTTCAGGGGGTAACGCAAACAGGCGTCGGGCTAGTTGTGGCAATTGAGTGAACCGGTTCCTTAGCTGAATTCAGCGATCAACTCGACCTCAACGGGAGAGTCGAGCGGAAGGACCGCAACGCCGACGGCGGAACGCGCGTGCTGCCCTTTGTCGCCGAAGACACGCCCGAGAAGCTCGGATGCACCATTGATTACACCGGGCTGGCCGGTGAAGGAGGTATCGGAGGCCACGAAGCCGACCACCTTCACGATGCGCGTAATGCGGTCGAGGTCTCCGATGACGCTCTTGACGGCAGCCAAGGCATTGACCGCACAGACGGCTGCATACATTTGCGCGTCTTCCGGAGACACGGTGGGCTCATCCGAAAGGCCTTCTTCACCGCTGGAGACTTTGCCCGTAGCTTCGAGTTTGCCGTTAATAAAGGGCAGCTGTCCGGAGGTGTACACGTGGTTGCCGGAGACGATGGCCGGAACGTAGGCGGCAACCGGAGCGGCAACAGCCGGCAGGGTCAGTCCCAGTTCGGCAAGGCGCTGCTCGACGGCGGATGCCGGAGCTGTGGAATCCGCGCCAACGGTGGCTTCTGCGGGGGTTGTCATTGTTACTGCTTCTCCCTCTTCAAGTATGCAACAAGTCCGTTTCCATCGGGTCCGGGAACAACCTGGACAAGCTCCCAGCCGTCCTCTCCCCACTGGTCCAGGATCTGCTTTGTGGCGTGAATGATGAGCGGAATCGTCGCGTACTCCCATTTGGTCATGAAAGAAAGACTAGCCCTTGCCGGTAAAGTGGAGAACATGGTGACTCGTAGGAACCCTCTATTCGACACTGCCACCACTCTTGGAAAGATCCTCGGATTCCTTGGTGTGAGCGCTATTTGTGGTGTCCTGGTGGCGGGCTTGCTCGTCCCCGCGGCCGCCGTTTCAGGCAGTGCGGCGAGTGGGTCCATTCAGTTCTTCGACACGCTGCCGGCGGAGCTTCAGGTGAACCCGCCCAGCCAGGCGACCACCATCCTGGCGGCGGACGGTAGCCAGATCGCCTCGATCTACTCCGAGAACCGCACGCGGGTCACGCTCGACCAGATGAGTCCTTTCATCAAGGACGCGATCGTCTCGGTCGAAGACAGTCGCTTCTACGAGCACGGCGGCATCGACGCCACCGGCATCATGCGGGCGATCGTCAGCACGGCTCGCGGCCAAAAGCAGGGTGCTTCCACCATCACCCAGCAGTACGTGAACAACGTCATCAACGAGTCGCTCGTGTCCCAGGGCCAGTCGGCCGACGTCAAGCTCAATGGCGTCAACAAAGGCGTCGGCGACAAACTTCGGGAAATGAAGCTGGCCATCGCGCTGGAGAAGAAGTTCTCCAAGCAGCAGATCCTTGAGGGTTACCTCAACATCGTCTTCTTCAACAAGGACGCCTACGGCATCGAGGCCGCCTCGAGGCTCTTCTTCAGCACAAGCGCCAAGGACCTCACGTTGCCGCAGGCCGCCTTGCTGGCCGGCGTCGTCAACAGCCCGTCCTACTACGATCCGGTCACCAACCCGGACCACGCGAAGCAGCGTCGCGACCTGGTGCTCGGCCTCATGCTGGACCAGGGAAAGATCAAGAAGGCTGACTACGACGCCGCCATCGCGACGCCGGTCACCACCAAGGTCACGCAGCCTCGCCAAGGTTGCCCTTACTCCCCCACCGCTGCGTATTTCTGCGACTACGTGCTGCATTTGCTCTACAACAACCCGGCCTACGGCGCGACGCTCGACGACCGCGTGAACCGCGTCTCCCGGGGCGGCCTGACCATCCAAACCACTCTGGACCCCAAGGCACAAGCCGTGGCCCAAACCCAGGTTGACGCTTCCGCTGGCGCCAATCCGGACAAATGGGGCGCTTCCTTGGTGTCGGTCCAGCCTGGCAGCGGCAAGATCATCTCGATGGCACAAAACACCGTCTGGTTTCCCACCGCGGGGAAGTTCGATCAGACACAGAACTTCAACGTCGACAAACTCGACGCCAACGGCAATGACCTCAACGGCCTAGGCGGCTTCCAGCCCGGTTCCACCATGAAGCCCTTCACCTTTGCCGAATGGTTGAACGAGGGCAAGTCCATGAACACCGTGCTGGACGGTACCGTCCGGCGTTATTCGCCGAACTTCCCCTGGAAGAACACGTGCCCGACACCTGAAGACGGTTTCTACGACAGCACCGTGGCGGGCAGCTTCGACCTTCAGAACGCCGAAGGCGGTTACTACAAGCCCATGACGGTGGTCGATGGTTTGGCCAACTCCATCAACACCATGACCTTTGCCACCGCCGCACGGGTTGATCTGTGCGGCATCCAGAAGATCGTCGATGCTGTTGGCATCCACGGTGGCCTCCCCAATTCAACTACCGGCGACCCGAATCCCAAGATTCCCATGACCCGTTTGTCCAACCTGATTGGCGCCACGCAGACTTCGCCGCTCACCATGGCCAGTGCCTTCGCCACCTTTGCGAACAACGGCACATACTGCGAGCCGATCGCCATCACTTCGGTGACCGACCAGACGGGCGCCAAACTTCCGGCCCAGTCCACGAGTTGCAGAAGTGCGGTCACCCCTGAGGTTGCTCACGGCGTTGCTTACGCCATGCAAGAGGTTCTGAACAAGGGTTCCGGCTCGCTGATCCAGCCGCGTATTTCCACCAAGACCAACTTTCCCATCGCGGCCAAGACCGGAACCAACGACGTCAACAGCTCAACGTGGGTTGCCGGTTACACCTCCGGCCTCGCGACAGCCACCTGGTTTGGCGATCCGCTGGGCAACCAGCAACGGCCAGGCCAAAATGTGACGATCAATGGAAAGTTCTACCAAGGCATTGACGGTTACATGATCGCCGGGCCGCAGTTCTCCAACTACATGACCCAGATTGCACCTGCCTACGGCACCAACCCGTTCCCGGCCCCGCCCTCGAACCTCCTCGACCCGCCGGGGTACAAGACTTCGACTCCGAGCAACAACGCTCCGAGCAACACGACTCCGAGTACCCAGCCGAGCAGCAACGGGAACGGCAATGGAAAAAAGAATGGCTAGCGGCTCCAAGCCCATCATTGAATCGCTGGCAAGCCGCGTCCGAAGGATCGGACGCGGCTTTGCCGTAGCTGCAGGAGCGGGCGCAACCGCTGGTGTTGCGGGCCTCGCTTATGGCCTCTGGGAGAAGAACCAGTTCGTACTCCGCGAGGAGACCCTTCCCATCCTCCCGGCAGGCTCGTCTCCCCTCCGGGTTCTGCACATAAGCGACATCCATTTCGTACCGAGCCAACGCAAGAAGGCCGAATGGCTGCGTTCGCTCGCGACGCTTGAACCCGACCTCGTAGTGAACACGGGTGACAACCTCAGCCACCCCCACGCCGTCGTGCCGCTGCTGGATGCACTGCGGCCGCTATTGAAGTTCCCGGGCGTCTTTGTTCCGGGCTCCAACGACTACTACGCCCCGCGGTTCAAGAACCCGGCCGCGTATTTCCTCGGCCCGTCACGCCTCAGTGACAATCCCCTCGAGCTTGACTGGCCACGCCTTCGTTCAGGTTTCGGGATGTCCGGCTGGATCGACCTCACCAACAGGCATCAGTCCCTGCCCATCAACGGGATCCGCTTCGATTTCTCCGGAGTGGACGATCCCCATCTGAATCGGGAGCGCTACGCCGGCTGGCCACGCGGTACCGCCGGACAGGACTCCCGCCCGCATCTGCGCGTTGCAGTGATCCACGCCCCCTACCAACGGGTCCTTGACCATTTCACGAACGACTCAGCAGACCTCATCCTCGCTGGCCACACCCACGGCGGCCAGATCTGCATCCCCGGCTACGGCGCCTTGGTTGCCAATTGCGATCTCCCCACGTGGCGCGCCAAGGGCCTAAATGATTGGGAAAACAACGGACGCACGACGCCGGTCAACGTCTCAGGCGGCATCGGCACCTCACGCTTCGCTCCGGTCCGGATCGCGTGCAAGCCCGAAGCCGTATTGCTGACACTGACAGCGCGCCAATAGCCATCGCCAGCACGGGACATGCGCATCCCGCCGCACCAAAGCTGGGCATGTCCGGGGAGGGGTAGTTCCGAATACCTCGTATCACGCAACGCAATGGTGCTGGGAATCCCGTTACGCGATGGCATAGGGTAGTTGCTATAGGAAACTACCTCCGTGCGTCGCGCCGGGCAGGCGCGGAACGCCGGGACAAAGCTGTTGAGAAGCGGGCATGGCCAAACAGACTTCATTCTTCACCTCCGTCAAACGTCTCTATCCGCACGTCAAACCGATCCTTCCCCGGCTTTTCATGGGGCTGGTCAGCGCTTTGCTGGCCAGCATCATGGCGCTTGCCATCCCACAGGTGCTGCGGGTCCTGATCAACGGCTCCCTCCACCCTGGCGGCCCCACCAACGCTGTCTGGATTGCCGCCGCCGTGGTCCTGGCACTCGGTATCGCAGAAGCCGGGCTCGTGGCGCTTCGGCGCCAGTTCGTCATCAACCCCGCAACCACGGTGGAATCGAGGATGCGGGTGTCCCTCTATGGGCATCTGCAGGACCTCACCGTTTCCTTCCATGACCGTTGGGGTTCGGGGCAGCTCCTGTCCCGCGCGATGACGGACTTGAACTTCCTGAGGCGTTGGATGGCATTCGGCGCGATCATGCTGGTGGTGACCACCTTGACCGTGGTGATCGGCGTCGTGGTTATGTTCGCGATGAGCTGGCAGCTGGCTTTGATCTTCCTGGCCGCCGCGGTGCCCATCATGGTCTATTCCTTCCGTTTCCGCCGCCGCTTCAGCCTGGTGACCCGGCTCAGCCAGGACCAGGCCGGCGACCTCGCCACCACGGTTGAGGAGTCCGTTCACGGCATCCGCGTGCTCAAGGCGTTCGGCCGCAGCCGCGAAGCGCTGGAGAACTTCAATGAACAGGCCGAGGAGCTGAGGCAGACCGAGATCGCCAAGGCCAAGCACCAAGCCACCTTCACGCTTGTGGTGACACTGCTGCCCGAGCTGGCGCTCGGCGTCGGGCTCGTGGCGGGCGTCCTGCTCGTCTCCATGGGCCAACTCAGCATCGGTTCCCTCGTTGCCTTCTTCGGCACCGCAGCGGTGGTCGCGGCACCGGTGGAATTCTCGGGGACCCTCCTGGCCATGGCATTGACCGCCAAGACTGCCCTCGACCGCCATTTCGAGGTCATGGACACGCCCAACACCATCACCAGTCCGGCGAACCCCAGAACACCCAAGGAACTTCGTGGGGCCTTGAGCTTCAAGGCCGCCGGTTTCGGTTTCGACGACGGCGCGCGGCTCCTGCACGACGTCACCCTGGACATCAGGCCCGGCGAGACCATGGCCCTGGTGGGCATTACCGGCAGCGGAAAGAGCGCCTTGCTCCAGCTGGTCCCCCGGCTCTACGACGTGAGCGAAGGATCCGTGACCATCGACGGCGTGGACATTCGCGACTTCAGCGTCGAGCAGCTGAGGACGGTCGTGGCGGTCGCCTTCGAGGACACCACCCTGTTCTCCAGCTCGGTCCGGGACAACGTGCTGCTCGGCGCTCCCGACACGTCCGAGGAAGCCCTTGAGGAAGCGCTCGACGTCGCGCAGGCGCACTTCGCGTATTCGTTGCCCGACGGCGTCGGGACCCTCATCGGCGAGGAAGGCCTGAGTCTTTCCGGCGGCCAGCGGCAGAGGATCGCCCTGGCCCGGGCCATCGCCGCCAAGCCCAAGGTCCTCGTGCTGGATGATCCGCTATCGGCCCTGGACGTGAACACGGAGGAACTCGTCGAAGCCAGGCTCCGCGAAGTCCTCCGGGACACCACCACGCTCATCGTCGCGCACAGGCCCTCCACCGTGGCCCTGGCCGACCGCGTCGCGCTACTCGAAAACGGAAGCATCACCGCCGTCGGAACCCATACCGAGCTGTTGGCCAACAACGCACACTACCGCTACGTGATCGCGAGCCTCGACGCCGGTCCGAAGGACCTCGACCTCGAACTCGATGAACTAGAGCACGAGCTGGATTCGGAACAGCACATGGACCAAGCCGGGGAGGGCCGCCGATGAGCACGTTCGGTACCGCCAATGAAGACAACGCCCACCTGAGCCGCAGCGACAGCAAAGCAGTACGACGGCGGTCGGTCGCCTTGCTGGGATCGCTCATCCGCCCGGTGCGGTTGCGGTTCTGGCTGACGCTCGGCATGGTGGTTCTTTCCCAGGCAACCCGGGTGGCGGGGCCGGCGATCATCGCTTTCGGCATCGACCACGCCCTTCCCTCGCTGCTCGCCGGGAACAACATGCCGGTGGTCCTGGCAGGCGTCCTGTATCTGACGGCGGCCGTCGCAACGGCGGTTTTGACGGCACTCTACGTCACATCCACGGCGAAGCTGAGCCAATCCATGCTCCTGGACCTGCGGCTCCGGGTCTTCCGGCACACCCAGCGGCTTAGTTTGGAGTTCCACGAGAAGTACACCTCGGGCCGGATCATCGCGCGCCAGACCTCGGACCTTGAGGCGCTGCGTGAACTCCTCGATTCGGGCGTCAGCTCGCTGGCATCCGGGATCCTGTTCATGCTCTTCACGGCATGTACCGTATTTGCGCTCGACTGGCGCAGCGGACTCCTCATGCTCGCCACGGGCGTGCCCGCCTACTTCCTTGCCCGCTGGTACCAGAAGCACTCGCAGATCGCCTTCCGCGAATCGCGGGTAGTGTCGGCGAGGCTGATTGTGCACTTCGTGGAGACCATGACCGGCATCCGGGCCATCAAGGCCTTCCGCAAGGAGCCGGAGAACGCCCAGCGCTACGCCGAACTCTCCGAGGACTACCGCAAGGTCACGGTTCGCTCCATCAACCTCAACGGCGTCTTCCAACCGGGCTTGGTCCTGATCGGCAACGTGTGCGTGGCAGTGGTCCTGCTGTTCGGCGGCTTCCGGGTGCTCTCCGGCGACCTGGCGGTGGGTGTGCTCCTGGCACTGATCCTTTCCACAAAGCGCTTCTTCCAGCCAGTGGACCAGATGGCCATGTTCTACAACTCCTTCCAGAGCGCCCAGGCTGCGCTCGAGAAGGTCTCCGGCCTGCTCGAAGAAGTTCCGACCGTCCGGCCGCCCAAGAACCCCGTACCCTTGCCCCATGCCCGCGGCGAAATCGACTTCCGTGGCGTCGAGTTCGGCTACGGCAACGGCAAGGTGGTTGTCCCTAAGCTGGACCTTCACATTCCCGCAGGACAGACCATAGCGCTCGTCGGACAGACCGGCGCCGGCAAATCGACCTTCGCCAAGCTGATCGCCCGCTTCTACGACGTCACCGAAGGATCCTTGACCCTCGACGGCGTCGACCTCCGGGAGCTCTCGACGGCGGACCTGCGACGCGCCGTCGTGATGGTCACCCAGGAAGCCTTCCTCTTCAGCGGCTCGGTGGCAGACAACATCGCCTTGGGGCGGCCTGAGGCTACCCGCGCCGAGATTGAAGAAGCTGCCCGGGCAGTGGGGGCACACGACTTCATCTCCGCCTTGCCTGACGGCTACGATACCGACGTTAACAAGCGCGGCGGCCGGGTCTCCGCCGGGCAACGGCAATTGATCGGCTTTGCCCGGGCGTTCATTGCCGCCCCCGCGGTACTCATCCTGGACGAGGCGACGTCGTCCTTGGACATTCCTTCCGAACGGCTCGTGCAGGCCGGTCTCAGCAGCCTGCTGTCCGGAACGGATTCCGAGCGCACCGCGATCATCATCGCCCACCGGCTCTCTACGGTGGAGACCGCCGACCGGGTGTTGGTGGTGCACGAGGGACGCATCGTGGAAGATGGCACGCCTGCCGAGCTCATCGGCGGTGGAGGACGCTTCGCCCGCCTACACGGCGCCTGGAAGGACTCGCTGGTCTGAGGCAGTTGCCCTCTGGGAGGCTTCCTTCGATTTCGCATCCGGGGAGGGATCGGCTATTCTTGAACAGTTGCTTTCGCAGCGGATCGGGATGTAGCGCAGCTTGGTAGCGCGCTTCGTTCGGGACGAAGAGGTCGCAGGTTCAAATCCTGTCATCCCGACCAAAAAGTAGAAGGCCTTCCACTCGGAAGGCCTTCTACTTTATTTAACGAGCTTTTCCACGGTCGCCGAAATCGCGAGAAACATTCCCCTGACCGGTTTTCCTCGCCCGGCCCAAGGTTTAGAGACAAGTGTTGTTAACAACCCCGGCACAATGACTCCGGGGTATATCACGGGCCAGGCGGATCCTCGCGCAAAAGAAATCCCCGGTGTGTCGATTTCAGACAACCGGGGACTTCTTCACTTCATTTGAATTACCCGGCGGCTGCCGGGTTCGCCGGGAGCCGCCGTGGAGCCTCAGCTACACGGGATCGGGCCAGTTACCGATAGCCTGCGATACCCGCATGGGATCAGGCCAGTTGCCGATGGCTTGGGAGACCACACTCATCGGGTCGGTCCAGTTACCGATAGCCTGCGAAACCCTCATCGGGTCGGGCCAGTTACCAATGCTGAGCACCGTGCTGACGGTGTCTGCCACAGGGGCTGCGGAAACGACGGCTGGCGCCGCGGCGGAGAATGCAAGAGCGCCGGCCAAGGCCACTGCTGCAGCAATCTTCTTCAACATAATTTTTCCTCAATGCGAGTCGGATTCGTTACGGAAATTACGCGGTCCCTGTTGACATTCATTGTAAAATGTTTTCCACAGCGACTGTCAAGCTTTGGGGTAAAGACAGCGCAAAGACAAGCCTCTAGGAGGAACCTGTGGGGAACGGATTCGGAGAAAAGCTCCGTGCCGAACGGCTCGAACGTGGGCTGACCCAGGCTGAATTGGGCAGGGACCTTTACTCACCGAGCTACATTTCACTTCTTGAAACCGGCCGGCGGGAGCCCACGGCCGAAGTCATTGAAGAACTCGCCCGCCGTCTGGAACTGGCTCCAAAAGCCCTGGAAGCCTGGAGCCAGCCCGTATCCGTCAGTGACGCCGAATACGTGCTCGCCGGGTTGTACGCCAGGCAAGCCTGGGACCTCAGGGACTACCCGCTCGCCGCAAGCCACGCATCAACCGCCGCCCAGATCGCGCTCGAGGCAAAGAACACCAGCGCTTGGTGGAACATGACCTACATGCAGGCCGAATGCCTCATGAAGCAGGGGCAGCTCAAGGAGTGCCAGCAGATCATCCAGCATCTCCTGGAACATCCCATGGCGACGGAATCTGCGGGCCTGGGAGTCCGCGCCCGCCAGATGCTCGCCGCTGTCTGCCACGGACAAGGGCAGCTGGCCACCGCCGTGGAGCACGCCAAGGAAGCCGTGAGGCTTTCCGAGCAGCTGCCCAAAGGCTCAACATTGATCATCGGGGCGCACAGGGCACTGATCGGAGCGCTGGCCGAGAGTGGCAGGTTGGACGAGGCCTGGACGTATTGCCAGGCCATGAACAACCAGATGGACGACCATTCGATGTCACAGCTCGCGGGCGAAGTCGCCTGGGTGGTCGGAAACGTGGCATTCATGCGCCACGACTACGTGGAAGGCATCAAGCATCACGAGCGCGCCGCCAAGTTGCTCTCCCCCGCCAATGACATAGAGCTGTGGGCCCGCTTCAACAAGGCGTCCGCGGCTGTCCGCCTCTCCTCGGGAATCGTGGAGCCGGAGACGCTTTCGGCCATCGAACGCGCCGAACTCGCCCTGTCGATTGTGGGCGGAAACAAGACGGACCAGTTGGAAGTTGCCTTTATCCGCGCCCGCTGGCTCTACCTGACGGGCGACATCCCGGCAGCCATCACCAAGTTGCGCGAAATCCATGCGGACCGCGACGTCCTCGCCCGGCACACCGCAGGTGAAGTCGCTTTCCTCCTCGGCAAAGCGCTCAAGGCGGCCGGTGAAAACAAGGACGCACTGGAACATCTCGAAGAAGCCCAACGCGATTTCACAGCTGCGGGCGCAGCCGACCGCGTCCAGCAGGCCATGGACTCTGTGCTGGAGATCCGGCTGGCCGAGCGTCGGGCGGCGTCCGGCCATGGCGGGAGCGCGCAGTCTTCCCGCGCAAGCTAGCGGCGAACCCAACTAGCTAACAGTTGTTGTCGTTTAGCCGCCGCTAAACGACAACAACTGCGGGGGCCCACGCCGCCAGGGTTCCCTGGCCGTGGGGCCACACCGGCGAGGGCCCCGGCCTGAGCTTGCGAAGGCTGGGAGCCGGTGGGGACTTGCGAGGCGAGGGTGGCGGTGGGGATCAGATGAAAGTCCGGCCGGTCAGCTTCTCGTAGGCTTCCACATAGCGGGCGCGCGTCTTCTCGACGACGTCGGCCGGCAGCGCGGGCGGCGGGGTGTCACTCGAGCGGTCCCAGCCCGATTCCGCAGAGGTCAGCCAGTCACGCACAAACTGCTTGTCGAACGACGGCTGCGCCTTCCCGGGCTCGTACGTGGAAGCGTCCCAGAACCGCGAGGAGTCCGGCGTCAGGACTTCGTCGCCCAAGGTGATGACACCCGTGTTCACATCGATGCCGAACTCAACCTTCGTGTCGGCCAGGATGATGCCGCGGCCGCGGGCGATCTCTTCCGCACGGGTGTAGATCTTCAACGTGAGTTCGCTCAGGCGTGCGGCGATATCGTCGCCCACCATCGCGACGACGTCGTCGTAAGTGATGTTCTCGTCGTGCTCGCCGACCTCAGCCTTGGCAGAAGGCGTAAAGATGGCATGATCAAGGCGCGAGCCGTCAACCAGGCCCTCGGGCAAGGGGATGTCGCAGACGGTGCCCGATTGGCGGTACTCGGCCAGGCCGGAGCCTGTGAGATACCCGCGGGCGATGCATTCCACGGGAAACATCTCCAGCCGTTTGCAGATCATCGCGCGGCCCTCAACTTCTGCGGGCACACCGTCGGCGGCCGTGGACGCGAGGACGTGGTGCTCCACGCCAAGCTGTTCGAACCACCACAAGCTCAGCTGCGTGAGGACCCGGCCCTTGTCGGGGATCTCGCTGCTCAAGACGTGGTCGTAGGCGCTGATGCGGTCGCTGGCCACTACCAGGACGCGGTCCTGGCTGGACTCGGCCCCGCTGAAATCGTCCGCGGGAACGTAGAGGTCACGGACTTTGCCCGAGTAGAAGTGCTTCCACCCCGGGAGATCGAGGGTTTCGGTCTGCAGGCCGTTGGCGTTGCTTTCGGGCATGGTTAGGCCTTTACATTCGGGATGGAACCGGTAGCCGGGGAGACCACGTGGATCTCGCCACGGGCTGCCTTGCCGGCGATGTCGGTACGGAACTGTCCGCCGTCGAGCTGGACCAGCTCCACGCCGTCGTAAGCCCGCTCGCGGGCCTCCACGAGGTCCGTCCCCAACGCCACAACAGCCAGCACTCGGCCGCCGGCGGAGACGATCCGGCCTTCTTCGTCCAGTTTGGTGCCGGCGTGGATGACGTGGACGCCTTCCAGCGCGTCCACCTTGTTCAGGCCGCGGATACGGTCCCCGGTGCGGGGGGTGTCCGGATAGTTTTCGGCGGCGACGACGACGGCGACGGCCGACTCCTTCGACCATCGCAGCTCTTCGGCCTGGTCCAGTTCGCCCTTGGCGGCTGCCAGCATGAGGGCACCGAGCGGGGTCTTGAGCCGGGCCAGGACGGCTTGCGTCTCGGGGTCGCCGAAACGGACGTTGAATTCGATGACGCGCGTGCCGCGGGAAGTCAGGGCCAGGCCGCAGTAGAGGACGCCGACGAACGGAGTTCCGCGGCTTGCCATCTCGTCCACGGTGGGCTGGGCCACGCGGTCGATGACTTCCTGGACCAGGCCTTCAGGCGCCCAGTCGAGCGGGGTGTAGGCGCCCATGCCGCCGGTGTTGGGGCCTTCGTCATTGTCGAAGATCCGCTTGAAGTCCTGCGCCGGGGACAGCGGCACCGTGGTGCGGCCGTCGCATAGCACGAACAGGGAGACTTCGGGGCCGTCCAGGAACTCTTCGATCACCACGGTTCCACCGGCGTCGAAACAAGCCTGGGCGTGGGCGAGTGCTTCCTCGCGGTCATTGGTGACCACTACGCCCTTGCCGGCGGCCAGTCCGTCATCCTTGACGACATGCGGAGCGCCGAACGTGTCCAGTGCGTCTGCAGCTTCTGCAGCGTTTGTTGCCACGCGGGCCATCGCGGTGGGGACGCCGGCCTCGGCCATGACTTCCTTGGCGAACGCTTTGGAGGCTTCGAGCTGTGCCGCGGCCTTGCTGGGGCCAAAGACCGGAATGCCGGTTTCACGGACGGCGTCGGACACGCCCGCCGCGAGTGGTGCTTCAGGGCCGACCACAACCAGGTCAACCGCCAGCTTTGTCGCAAGCGCTGCGACGGCGCCGGGGTTGTTCCCGTCGATCGCGTACGTGGGGACCAGCTTGGCGATGCCGGCGTTTCCCGGAGCCGCATGGACCTCGGAAACGTTCGGATCCTTGAGCAAGGAGCGGACAATTGCGTGTTCGCGGCCGCCGGGGCCAATGACGAGTACCTTCACAGTCTTCAAGGGTACTTTGTGCGGGGGCAGGTCTCCTAAGCTATCTCCACCGCTGGACATGCCCACCCCTACCGCGGGCACCAAGAGGGAGCATGTCCAACCCATCTCGGGGGCCTCCAGCTACGAACAACCTGCATGAAGAAGCTCAGGAACTGGCTCAGGGGACCCACCGCATTGGCTGCGGCGGCAGGGGTGGCCGCTGCCGCCGTCGTACTTTCCGTTGCGGAACTGATCGGCGCCTTCTTTACGGCCCGGGCTACCCCTGTCATTGCGCTGGGCTCTACGTTCATCGACTTCACGCCGCCGTGGATGAAGGACTTTGCCGTGACCACGTTCGGCACCAATGACAAGGCCGCGCTGTTCGTCGGCATGGGCCTGACCATCTTCGTGCTGGCTTGCGTGCTGGGGATCGTGGCTTTCCGCCATTGGGCGTTGGGCGTGTTGGGTGTGCTCGGCATGGGTGCGGTCATTGTGGCTGCCGTGGTGACCCGGGCCGGCGTGAAGCCCGTGGATGCCATACCGAGCCTGATGGGCACTGTGGCCGGGCTCGTTGCCCTCCGCTTCTTGGTGGCCCGGCTCTGGCGGCTGAAGTCCTTCCCGGACGCCCCGGCCGACACCGCGGCCAAAGGCATCGAACGTCCCGCCACGACGCGCCGGACGTTCTTCGCCGCTACCGGTGTCACCGTTGCCGCAGCGGCCACCGCAGCCGGCGGCGGTCGGTTCCTGAGCGCCGCACGTAGCAATGTGGCCAAGGCGCGGGATTCTTTGAAACTCCCCGCTCCGGCCCGGGCGGCTGCTCCTGTCCCCGCGGGCGTCCAGTCCCCGACGCCCGGAGTCACCCCTTGGCTCACCCCGGCCAAGGACTTCTACAGGATCGACACTGCCTTGAGCGTGCCGGAGATCAATGCCCAGGATTGGGAGCTGCGGATCCACGGGCTGGTGGAACAAGAAGTGCGGCTCAACTTTCAGGACCTGCTCGACGCGCAACTGATCGAAACCCATGTGTCGCTCACCTGTGTATCCAACCCCGTAGGCGGAAACCTGGCCGGCAACGCCAAATGGCTGGGCATGCCCATCCGCGACGCACTCAAACAAGCCCGACCCAAACCCGGAGCAGACATGGTCCTTTCCACCTCGATCGACGGCTTCAGCGCTTCCACTCCCCTGGAAGTGCTCCAGGACGGCCGCGATGCCATCCTGGCTATCGGCATGAACGGCGAACCCCTCCCGCTGGAACACGGCTACCCCGTGCGCATGGTGGTTCCCGGTCTCTACGGCTTCGTCTCCGCGACCAAATGGGTGGTGGACCTGGAAGTCACCCGATTCGCGGACAGCAAAGCCTATTGGACCACCCGCGGCTGGTCCGAGCGGGGTCCCATCAAGACCATGGCCCGGCTTGAAGTACCCAAATCCTTCGCCAAAGTGCCTGCCGGCAGGGTCGCCTTGGGTGGTACGGCCTGGGCCCAGACCCGTGGCATCAAGAAGGTGGAGGTCCAGATAGACAACGGCCCATGGTCCGAAGCCACCCTTGCCGCGGAGGCATCTGTTGTCACGTGGCGGCAGTGGTCCTTCAATTGGGACGCTACTCCGGGACCCCACTACATCAAGGTCCGTGCCACGGACGGAACCGGCGAACTGCAGACTGAAAAACGGGCGGATCCCGTCCCTGACGGCGCCTCGGGATGGCAGTCCGTTATGGTGACCGTGGAGTAGCCCGGGAAGACGGTTCCTTCGCCCTAGACTTGCATCATGCCCTTGAGTTCGCATGAAACTTTCAGCGTTGAGTCCGCCGTCGAACTGGCAGTGATCGAACGCAGCGGCTTCATCGAATCGCGCCATATCGGTTCCGCGGTGGTTCTTTCCGGTGACGGTTCGGTGGTGACCCAGCTCGGCGACATCAGCACGCCCATTTACGCCCGCTCCGCGCTCAAGCCTTTCCAGGCCCTCGCGTCGATGCAGTCGGGGGTGCCGCTCCGCGGCGCCCAGGTGGCCTTGGCCTGCGCCAGCCATGTGGGCTCGCTGGATCACATGGACGTGGTGGAAGGCATGCTGAAAGCCGCCGGCGTCCGGGAAGAACAACTGCAATGCCCCTCGGCGTGGCCGCAGGACGAGGTCGCCCGCAATTGGCTGATCCGTTCGGAGCACGGCAAATCCAAGCTGGCCTTCAATTGTTCAGGCAAGCACGCTGCGTTCCTTTGGGCCTGTACCGAGAACGGTTGGGACACCCACAGTTACCTGGAACCCAACCATCCGCTCCAACAGCGCGTGCGGTCCGTGATCGAGGAATACAGCGACGAGAAGATCGCCCACTTGGGCATTGACGGCTGCGGTGCACCCGTTGCCGCGCTTTCATTGACCGGGCTGGCACGGGCCTATTCCCGCTTGGCCCGGGCCCCGCGGGACCAGAGCTCCAACGCCCGCGCGGCAACCATTGCCACGTCCATGCTGGACTACCCCTGGGCAGTGCAAGGCCGCGGCGAGGCGAACACGATCGTCATGGACGAACTCGACGTACTTGCCAAGGGCGGCGCGGAAGGTGTCCTGGTCTTGGCAACACCCGCTGGCGCCGCAGTTGCGGTCAAGATCCTGGACGGGAATCCCCGCGCGGCAACCTTGGTTGGACTCACGCTTCTCGCAGTTGCGGGCGCCGTGGATATTCCCGGTGTCTCGAGCGTGCTCGAAAAGGTTGTGGAGCCCGTCCTTGGCGGTGGCCACTCGGTCGGCAGGATCCGCCTGGGCAACGCCGTTTCCGCGCTGCTGGACTGATTGGAACTTGCGAACTATGGCAATTGCACGACGCCGGATCGACCTTGAGGAAGGCCGCGCGGCACTGGCCGCATGGCAGGCCGCCGTCGGGCAGGAAACAGGACCGGGGACGCCGCCGTCGCGCACTGTGCTGGCCACCGCGGTGCGTTACTCACTGGAGGAACTCACCGCCCGCGCCCCCGGCAACTCGGTGGAAGTCAGGGTGCCGCCGTTCGGCGTCACCCAGTGCGTGGAGGGCCCCCGGCACACGCGCGGCACTCCGCCGAATGTCATTGAGTGCGACGCCGCCACCTGGCTCGCGATGGTCACCGGCCGCTTGGCTTGGTCCGCAGCCGTCGACGCCGGCCGGGTAGCCGCGTCGGGTCTGCGCGCGGATTTGTCGGAGCTTCTGCCGCTGCTCTGAGCGTATAAATGGTTGATCGCCCCGCGGCGGTGCCGTGGGGCGATCAACTGGAATCGTGCGTGGTACCTAGTCCGGACTGACCGAAGGGCTCCGGTGTTGGCCCGGTTTGATCATTTCGAACTGCGGAATCGCGTCGGGATTCGGGCCGCCCCGGAATTTCGGCGAAGGCTCGTGTCCTTCGCTGAGGCGCTCGATTTCCTGTTCCTCGAAGACGTCTTCGGCTCCGAGCATGATGGCGGAATCCTCGTTGGTGATTTCACCGTTGAAGGCGCGGACCATGACCGAACGGTCGAATTGGCCTTCCCATTTCGCGACCACGAACGTGGCCACGCAGTTTCCGAGGAGGTTGACGACGACGCGCATGGAGTCCATGAGGCGGTCGGCACCCAGGAGCAGCGCGACGCCGGCAACCGGGAAGATACCCAGTGCGGCGGCCGTGGCCGAGAGAGCCAGGAACGACGAGCCCGGGACGCCCGCCATGCCTTTGGACGTCAGGAGCAGGACACCCAGCGCTGCCAATTGCTGGCCGAGGTCGAGGTGGTGGCCGAAGGCCTGGGCCAGGAACAACAGCGAGATCGAAAGGTAGATCGCGGCGCCGTCGAGGTTGAAGGAGTAGCCCGTGGGAACAATCAGGCCGGTGGTGGCCCGGGAGCAACCGGCGTTGGTCAGCTTGGTCATGATGCGCGGCATGACCGCCTCGGTGGATGCCGTGCCCAGCGCGAGGAGGAATTCCTCACGCGTGTACTTCAGGAACTGCCACAGGGGCACCCGGGCGAAGCTCCAGGCCACCAGGAACAGCAGGCCGATGAAGACGATGGCTGCCCCATAACAGGAGGCGATGAGGAGCGCATAGGTCCCGAGGGTGTCGAGTCCGTACTGGCCGATGATGAATGCCATGGCGCCGAAGGCACCGATGGGCGCCACTTTCATGATCCAGGACATGATCTTGAAGATCAGTTCCAGCACGGTTTCCATGAGGCTGATGACCGGGAGGCAACGCTCGCGGCCGATGACGACGATTGCCGCGCCGAAGAACACCGAGAAGAAGAGGACCTGGAGCAGGCTGTTGCTGGCGAAAGCGCCGATCACAGACGTAGGAATGATGTCCAGGAGGAAGGAAGCCGCATCCTTGGGCGGCGCAGTCCCGGTCTTTGCGTTGAGCGCATCCTGGGAGAGAGTGCTGGGATCGATGTGGAGTCCGGCTCCGGGCTGGACGAGGTTTCCCACGATCAGGCCGAAGACCAGGGCAAAAAGCGTGGCGCCGGTGAAGTACAGGAGTGCCTTGACCCCGACCCTTCCGACCGCCTTGACGTCGCCCACTGCCGAGATACCCGTGACGATCACGAGGAAGATCAGCGGAGCGATGATCATCTTGATGAGTTGAATGAAACCATCGCCCAGTGGCCGAAGGGCGGACCCGATGTTCGGCCAGAAATGGCCGATGAGTACACCTGCGACGACGGCGATCAGAATTTGGAAGAAGAGCGACTTGTACAGTGGCTTCTTCTTCCGCGGAGCCGAACTCGCCTTCAGCGCCGCAGAGTCTGGGATCTTCATTGATCTGAACCAATCAGTTTGGGAACAGCCCCTGATTTGGGGGGTTGTTTTCAAATGTAATCCCGATCACTTCATTCCACAAGGGGAAATTCAAATTTCACAATGTGGAATCTGCAGATTCAGCGCTGCACCTTCTCAACCTCCTTGTCCGCGAAGATCCGGAACCCGCGCGCTGAGTCGAAACCGTGGATTTCACGCGTATCCAAGGCAGCCATGAACTCAAGCGTCTGGCTGGTGATGACTTGGCCCGGGACAAGGATGGGGAAGCCCGGAGGGTAGGGCGTTACAAACCCGGCCGAGACAACCTCCTCCCCTTCCGCGATCCTGGCCTTGAGCTCGTCGGCCGACTGGTAGGTGGTTGATCCATCCTTGTAGCTCTCGAAATACGCGGCCCGGATGTCCCCATCGGGACTGAGCGGATCGCCCCGGTAGCGGTCCGCGAACCTGCTGAAGTCCGGCAAGGGCGGAGTGGCTCCCGTAAGGCCCGCGGGGAGACCGGCGTCTGCCGTTTTCCTCGCCGGCCGTTCCTCCTCGAAAGACTCGGCCAGTTTGACCAGGACTTCGATCAGGTAGGCGACGGCGCTGCGGGACGTGCCGATGTTGGTCATGAAGAGCACGGTGTTGCGGGAAGTCTTGTTGACTTGGATGCCGTGCTTGTCGGCAAGGTACCGGTGCCGGAAAGTGTCGCCGTCGATCCCTGTCCGGCTGATGTCCAGCGTGAGGCGGCTGGGGTCGACGACGAACTCGTCGTGCAGCCAGGCGTCCGCCAGCGCTGCCAATCCATCACGAAGAGGCATGGCACTGCCGGTTTCACGATAGGACGGCGCGATGAGGTCCCTCGACGTAAGGACCCGGAAGTATTTCTTCAGCAGGGGGTGGCGCGCCACTGCCTGGGCAACGATGGTTGCCAGATCCGCTTGTTTTTGAACGAGGCCGAAACCCTCAAGCTCCACCTGGCGGCGGCCGATGTCGAGGGAAGCGAGGATCTGGTAATTGGGTGATGTGGAGGTATGGGTCATATATGCTTCGCGGAATGACTCTTGGTTATGCTCGCTGAAGTCTTGGTCGAAGACGTGGATCATGGATCCCTGGCGTAGCGAGGTGAGGGTCTTGTGGGTGGACTGCGTGGCGTAGACGCGCAGCCGCGCTTTCGCTGGATCCGGGACAAGCCGGGTCTTCAGCCAGAGTTCATCATCCGCGGGCGCGCCCGTCGCCGCGTCGTGGAGGGATACCGCTTGTTCGGCGTGCCTGGCGGCATAGCCGGGATCACGGAAAGAGTCCTCAAGCTTCCTCGCCGCCGCCATGGCCGTCCTGCGCCGGAAGACGGGGTGGGACCGGGCGAAGGCGAACCAAGCTTCGTCCCAAAGGAAGACGAGGTCGGGTTTGATGGCCAGGCATTCTTCCATGACGCGTTCTACGTCATAGACGATGCCGTCGAAGGTGCAGTTGGTCAGCGTGATCATCTTAACTTCGTCCAGGCGCCCGGCACGTCTGTAGGCCAGTAATCGGGCCTTGATGGTGGCCAGGGGTACCGCACCGTAGAACGCGAACTTGTCCAGCGGATAGGCGTCCAAGTAGGAAACCTGGGCTCCGGCGAGGACGAAAGCGTAGTGATGTGATTTGTGGCAGTTGCGGTCGACGAGGACCACATCCCCTGGCGCAAGGATGGACTGATGAACGATCTTGTTGGCGGTGGATGTTCCGTTGGTGACGAAGAAGGTCTTCTGGGAACCGAAAGCCCGCGCCGCCAAGTCTTGGGCTTCCTTGATCGATCCGTGCGGATCCAACAGCGAATCGAGGCCTCCCGACGTCGCGGACGTCTCGGCCAAGAGAAGGTTCATACCGTAGAAGTCGGCCATGTCGCGGATCCAGGGCGAATTGCCCACCGAACCGCCCCGAGAGATCGGCAAGGCATGGAAGACGCTGGCCGGCCGCCGGCTGTATTCCTGCAGCGCGGTGAAAAACGGGGTCCTGTACCGCTCGGCGACGCCCGACAACAGCGATAGGTGCAGGTCGAGATTGTCTTGCCTTCGGAAAATCCTCCGGAACCGCTTGGTCAATGAACCCGCGAGGCTCTCCATGGCGACACCGGCTACGAGGTACACATCCAGTTCGGGGCGCAACTCGGAGATCTGCTCGGCCAGGCTAAGGAACCTGCCCAGCGGTGGCATTCCGGTGAGATCGGGGCTCACCAGGCAGTCGAGGTATTTCCTCAGGTCGCGGCCAAGCGGCTGGCTGCTGCCGATGGTGAATCCCGGGCGGAGAATGCATGCCTGGATGGCGGGATTCAGCACCAAGGCAACCAGCGCGTCCTCGTAGCTGGGAACCACGATGAGTTCATAGGTGAAGGCATCGGTCGGCCTCCGCTGGGCCAGCATTTCCGCTTTCAGCGTTTCGGCTTCTTGTTCGGTGATGTCGTCGACAAACAGGACCTCGAACCGGGGACGTTCCCTCGCTTGCCGTGGCTCCCGGGAGCCTTCGTCCTGAACACCCGAAAGGGGGCGCTCCGCCCCGGACTGCCCCGGTTCCGGGCCAACTCGGCCGGGATTGACTCGGTCCGGACTGGCGGACGCCATCAGGTGCGACATTCCGCGGATCGTCTCCGATCCGGCGTCGTAATCGCCCGAATCCACGCAGTCGAGGAGCGTTGCCAACGCGGCGAGCCCCGGAGCCGCCCAATACAGTTCCATGGCCTGAAGCAGGCGTAGCGCCTGGACGGCTTGGTCCTGCAGGCCGGAGCGTGACTGCGTTCCCGGTCCGCCCTTTGCCAGCTGCTTGAACGCGTACCCGAGAAACTCCCACGCGTCAGCACGCGAACGCCACGCGCTGCTCGGCGTCCGGATGTCCTGCCTGGGACGTTGCTTGTTCACCTGGCTTCGCTTGCTCGGAGCGGTTTCCGTGGTCAGGGTGCCGATGTTGGTTCGGAGCGTGATGCCGGGCAAGGTAATTCCGCTTTCCATCAATTCGTTGTGCATCAGGAGCGTTGGCCGCCCTGGGAGAAGGAGCCGGCGACGACGGGCAGGTCGCCGGTGTGGCCGCGCCGGGCCTCGGCTGCCGCCAGGATGCGTTTGCGGCAAGCAAACCAGCCGGCAATGAGGAGGGGTATCAGGAGCAGAAGGGAAGCGAGGACCCAGCGCCCCGTCTCCGAGAAGCCCATCGTGACGAGAACGAAGGCGAGGAAGGCGAGCGTGAGGTATGAGGTGAAGGGGGCTCCGAAGAGCCGGAATGCCGGACGCACGGCTTTGCCGAGCCTGACCCAGATTTGAAGCTTGATGTGGCACAGGATGATGGTTGCCCAGCCGCCGATGATCCCGATCGCAGACACCTCGAGAACGATCTCGAACACTTGGGACGGCACCAGGGCATTCAGGCCGACGCCAAGCAGCGTGATCACCGCTGTCAGCAGGATGCCACCGTACGGCACCCCCGATTTGCTCATCCTCGCAGTGAATTGTGGCGCGGAGCCATTGACCGCCATGGACCTCAAGATCCGCCCCGTGGAATAAAGGCCAGCATTGAGACTCGACAGGGCCGCTGTCAGGACAACGAAGTTCATCACCGATGCCGAAACAGCCGCGGCATGGGGATCGCCAAGATGGGAGAAGAAGGTGACGAAGGGCGATTCGCCGGATTTGTACGCCGTGAACGGCAAGAGCAGCGAGAGCAGCAGCACGGAACCGACATAGAAGAGCGCGATCCGGAAGACGACCGTGTTGACGGCCTTGGGCATCACCTTTTCCGGGTTGGCGGTTTCGCCTGCAGCCGTTCCAACAAGTTCAATCGCGGCATACGCGAACACGACGCCGCTGATCGCCAGCAAAGGCGCTACGGCGCCGGTCGGGAAAGCTCCGCCGTGGTCCAGGATCACGTCCAGCCCTGGAACGCCGATGTCGGTCTTCCCACCAAAGACGATGAAGCAGACCCCGACGACGAGGAAGGCAACCAGTGCAGTCACCTTGATCAGGGCGAACCAGAATTCCATCTCGCCGAAGATCTTCACGGAGACGAGGTTCAGGGCCAGGACAATGACGAGGGCGCAAAGTGCGATAAGCCATTGTGGGATTGTCTGCAGCGGCTCCCAGAATTGTCCCCAGAATTTGACGTAAAGCGCTACGGCCGTGACATCGACAATCGACGTCATGGCCCAGTTGAGGAAGTACAACCAGCCGGCCGCGTAGGCCATCTTCTCGCCGTAGAACTCCCTCGCATAGGACACGAACGAACCCGAGGACGGCCTGTGGAGAACCAGTTCGCCGAGGGCGCGCAGAATCAGGAATGCAAAGAACCCGCAAAGGGCGTAGACGAAGATCAAGGCCGGGCCGGAACCGTTCAACCGGCCACCCGCCCCCATGAAGAGGCCCGTTCCAATCGCTCCCCCGATGGCTATCATTTGGATCTGCCGGGGTTTGAGCGTCTTGTGGTAGCCGGCTTCCTCGCTTGAAAAGTCCTGCGCCGAGGTTGAACGGTCACCAAGAAGCTCCCGGTTGTTTTCGAGCGAATCAGCGGGATCAAGCCCGGCAATCCGATCCCGGGCGATCGGGCTCGGCGAAGGCGAGTTCAGTGTGGGTTTCATTCCAGGGGTCTCCTTTGACTCCGGTTCCGCGGGTGCGGCTGCATGCTCCAGAACTTGTCCCCGGCTTGAGTGTTGGATCACAGCTGCACTGCTGGATCGTCAGCGGAGGGACGGAAAACAACTCTAGGTTCCGGGGGAAGCGAAGGAACTGTCTGGCCAGCTAAATTCGCCCGATCCCCGTTGTGCTCGAATGACAACCCGTTCCGGCAGAGTGCGAGTAATGTTCATGGCTGTGGGCGCGGCTAAGCCGCTTAGAGGAAGTGAATACGGGTGGCACCCCTTGAATCTGCCGAGCATGTCATTGGCGCCATGCTCAGCGACATACTTGAAGACATCGGCGTCGACAACGGGCAGCTGCTGGTTCCTCCCGGAACGGACAATGGCACGGTTCGTGAAGCCGTGATCGTAGACGCCGAGGACGAGACGCCGGTCCAACGCGGGAGCTTGGTCCTGCTGATCGGAGCCCGGGGTCGCGCGGCTTTGCCGAGCATCCGGAAGCTGATTCCGGGCTACCCCGCCGCCGTCGCGGTGAAAGGGAACGAGGAGGAACTGGACGCCGTCCGGGAAATGCTGCTTCCCACCGGAATCGGGCTGATCGCTGTGTCTCCGGCAATGAGCTGGGGCACGCTGGAGAGCATCGCCAAGGACCGCATCCAGGAGCCGGCACTTTCCACCGACGCGTCCACGATCATCCACCGGGATCTTTTTGCTATCGCCCAGACCACCGCGACCCTGACCAACGGCCACGTGGTCATTGAGGATCCGGCAAACCGCGTCCTGGCCTATTCACCGGCCTCCAACGACGTCGATGAACTACGCAGGCTCTCCATCCTGGCCCGGCGTGGACCCGAACGCTACCAAAAACTGTTGAAGGAGTCCGGAGTCTACAAGCACCTGCAAGTGGCCGAAGCTCCCATCCACATGGAAGCCAACCCGACGGAAGGCCTACGGGAACGGGTGGCCATCGGTATCCACGCAGGCAACAGGATCCTGGGGTACATCTGGCTTCAAGAAGGGAAGGAACCCCTCGCTCCAAACACGGACAAGCTCATGGTTGGAGCTGCCCGGCACGCGGCAATAGAACTGGTCCGGCACCGCAACGAACAGTCCCAGGCACTACGGCGCGACAGGATCTCCAGCCTGCTCAGCGGCACTCCACAGATCCACTCCCAGGCACAGTCCGCGGGCATCGATCCATCCAAGCCGGCAGCCCTCGTCCTGATTTCCGCTAAGGGCGACGACGAGTCCGCGGCGGGACTGCAACTTCGGCGCGGCGAGCTGGCGAATGTGGCATCGATCCATGCGGCGGCCTATCGGCCAGGTGCGGTGGTGGGAGCCATCGGCTTGGAAATAGCCATGATTCTTCCCGATCTTGACCCCGTGAAGTCCCCGCCGGCCATCAACCGCCTCATCAACGTCATTGTCCGGGACGCAAGGGTCCACTTGCACTGCCAGGTGCAGGCCGCCGTCGGACCCGTCGTCGAACGCTTGGACGCGCTTCACGGCACCCTTGAGCACGTGCGCAGTGTGCTGAAGGTCCTGGAAAGCACACCCTCAATCCATGTGGCGTCCTACGCCGACGTGGAAACAACCGTTTTGACGAAGGAATTGCTGGAACTTCTGGCGTCGAGGACCGACCTTCGGCACGGAGGCATCAGCGTGCTGTGCAAGCGATACCCCGAGTTCGCCACAACTCTGCTGACGTATCTTGAGTTCTTCGGCGACGTGAACCGGTGCGCGGAGGAACTGGCCGTCCACCGGAATACCGTGCATTACCGGCTGAGGCGTGCGTGCGAAGTGGCGGGCATCGACCTCCACTCCGCAGAGCAACGGCTGCTCGCGCATCTTCAGCTCAGGCTGTGGACCCACCCCGAAGGACGGCGCTAAAACCATGGACCTCCAAAATCTCCTGGACGACATTGTCGGCACCGTTCAGCCCTTGCTCGGCCAAGGAGCCCCTGCAGACTACATCCCGAGCCTGGCCGAGGTGGATACCAAGCAATTCGGCATTTCCGTGGCGACCTCCAGCGGCGACGTGTTCTCCTCGGGAGACGCCGACGTCCCCTTCTCGATCCAAAGCATCTCGAAGGTGTACGCCCTCGCACTGGTGCTGGCCGGGGATGGCGACCGCATCTGGAAGCGCGTATTCCGGGAGCCTTCCGGCAATCCGTTCAATTCCCTGGTGCAGCTGGAACATGAGGATGGAATTCCCCGGAATCCGTTCATCAATGCCGGCGCCCTTGTTGTCACGGATAGGCTCCTCACCATCGCGGGCAGCTCGAAATCTCCTGTCCGGGAATTGCTCCGTCAAGAAAGCGGCAACAACTCCGTCGATACGGACCCCGAAGTGGCAGCTTCAGAGGCAGCGAACAGCCACCGCAATGCCTCGCTGGCACACTTCCTGGCCAGCTACGGGAACCTCGAAAACCCCGTGGAATCAGTCCTCGAGGCCTACATCAACCAGTGTGCCCTGGAAATGAGCTGCACCGACTTGGCCCTTGCGAGCAGGTTCCTGGCCAACAACGGCTTGCGCGGGAACGGCACGCCGCTGCTGTCCCCGTCCCAGACCAAGAGAATCAACGCCGTGATGCTCACGTGCGGCACGTACGACGCCGCCGGCGAATTCGCCTACCGCGTGGGGCTCCCTGGGAAGAGCGGGGTAGGCGGCGGCATTGTGGCCGTGGTGCCCAACAAATGCACCATCTGCGTCTGGAGCCCCGGCCTGGGACGATCCGGGAATTCACTGGCGGGCGTTGCCGCCCTCGACGAGTTCACCACCCGCACGGGCTGGTCGATTTTCTAGCCTAGGTAGGGTTCCAGCCGCAGCCAGCTAGCCGCGGCCCACGAACGGCATCCCCGCTGCGGTCACCACCACGGAACCAACATTGGCAGACGCCGGCATGTTGGCCATCATGAGCACCGCGCGGGCGGCATCCTCCACAGGAAACATCGGCTCCACGCGCCTACTGCCATCGGCTTGGAGTGCCCCCGAGCCTACGCCGATGGTGTCCATGATCTCGGTGCGGGTGTTGCCGATGTCGATCTGCCCGCACGTAATGCCATACGGACGGCCGTCCAGCTCGATGCTCTTGGTCAGGCCGCTCATGGCGTGCTTGCTCACGGTGTACGCGACCGACAATGGCCTCGGCGAATGGGCGGAGATGGAGCCGTTGTTGATGATGCGTCCGCCTTGCGGCTCCTGCGCCTTCATCGTCCGGACGGCCTCTGCCGCGCACAACATGGAGCCGGTGACATTCACGGCCAGGGTGGCATTCCAATCGGCCACGCTGATCTCGTCCACACCGCCGGAAGGACCGAAGACGCCGGCGTTATTGAACAGGACATCCACCCTCCCCCAGCGCTGGCGGGCCGCTTCAAAAAGGCGCGCGACGTCGTCGGGCACTGTTACATCGCACGGCACCACGAGCGCCTCGCGATGGCCGTCAGCAGTCTCGAGAAGCTGCGCTTCCCGCCGACCGGCGAGGGCAACGCGGTAGCCCTCCGTCAACAGAAGCCGGGCGACTGCCCGCCCGATCCCGGAGCCGGCTCCGGTGACGACGGCGACCCGGGACCGGGCGGGGGTGGTTTCGCTCACGCGGTTCTCCTGTTTGTTGAGCTAGTGCGCGGCGGGAGCATCCGCCGTCGTCGTGTCCGTTGTGGTCAGGGGCCAGCCTATGACGGTCTTTGGGCGCGGTGTGGCGTAAGTCCGGACCTTGGACGTGGACAGTCCCAGACGGACAAGCGATTCGGCGATGGTCACCGCCGCGGCCACTCCGTCCACCACAGGAACTCCGCAGCGTTGGCGGATCTGTTCGTCGAGGCCTGCCATGCCGCCGCAACCGAGGACGATGACTTCGGCTTTGTCGTCACGCACGGCACGCTCGGCCTGTTCCACGATGGCTTCGACCGCCCGGTCCGGGTATTCTTCCAGCTCCAGGACGGCCATACCGCTCGCACGGACCGATGCACAGCGCTCGTCGAGCCCGGCAAGCTTGAGGCGGTCCTCGATGAGCGGGACCGCGCGGTCCAACGTGGTGACCACGGAGTATTTGTGCCCGAGGAACATTGCGGTGCTGGCTGCGGCCTCGGTGATGTCGACCACCGGAACGTCGAGGAGCTCCTGGAGTCCCTCCCGGCCGTGCTCGCCATAGCCGGCCTGGATGACGGCGTCGAACGGTTCGGGATAGTTGACCACGCGGTCCATCACGGCGATGGCGGCGAGGTAGCTTTCAAAGTTTCCTTCGCAGGAATCGGCGCCGAACCGCGGGGTGATGCCGATGATCTCGGTGCCGGGAGCCGCGACGCTTCGCGCCTGGGCTGCGATGGAGTCGGTCATGGATTGGGTGGTGTTGACGTTTGCGACGAGGATGCGCATGTTTTTTCCTTCCGGCCGGTTAGCCCAACTAACTCGCAGTTGTTGTCGTTTTGACGGGCGAAAACGACAACAACTGCGAGTGAGTTGAATATTAGTGGTTGCTGACGACGGCGATCGGCTCGCCGGAGACGTCGGTGTGCTGCTGCTTCTTGTCCGCGAACACGTAGTAGCACAACGCGCCGATGCCTGCGCCGAAGAACCAGGCGAACGGTGCCACGGCCTCCAGTGCGGGAACGAAGGCAATGAGGACGGCGACGACGGCGGCCGGAACCATTGCGGCGATCGCCCGGGGGTTGACGCCGCGCTTGTAGAAGTAGGTGCCCGAAGGATGGTCCGTGTAGAGGTCGAGGACGTTGACCTTGCCGCGGCGCAGGAGCCAGTAGTCGGCCATGACGACGCCGAACAGCGGGCCGAGCAGCGCGCCGAGTCCACCCAGGAAGTACACGATCACCAAGGGGTTGTTGTAGAGGTTCCACGGCAGGATGACCAGGCCGATGGTACCGCTGACCCAGGCTGCCTTGCGGAAGTTCAGGTGCTTGGGGAAGAGGTTGGTCAGGGCGTAAACGGGTGCCACGAAGTTCGCCATGAGGTTCACTGCGATGGTCAGGATCAGCAAGGCAAGGCAAGCGAGGACAAGGAAGAGCGTGTTGGGGATGCTCTGCACGATGTCCGAGGGGCTCTCAATGATCTTGCCGTTGATCTTGTACTGGCCACCGGCCATGATGACCACGATTGCGCCGAACAGGAGCATGTTGATGGGGATGCCCCAGAAGTTGCCGCGGACAATCGACTTCTTGGACACCGAGGAACGGGTGAAGTCGCAGAAGTTCAAGACGAAAGTGCCGTAGATGGAGACCCAGAGCGCGCCGCCGGCAAAGATCGTGCGCCACATCTCGCCGCCTTCGAGGCCCTTGATGCCGGACCATTGGATGGCGCCCCCGGCCTCCACGAAGACCCAGATGGCAATGGCCAGCATGGTGGCGAGAATGATGGGACCTGCGAAGGCCTCGTACTTGCGGATCATTTCCATACCGAAGCTGACAATGACCAACTGGACAATCCAGAGCGAAACGAAGGCAATCCAGCCGAGGGTGGACAGGCCCAGGATCGAGTTGGCATCCATGTCCTTGAGCCCGGGGAACATGGCGACAAGCATGACGCGGAGCACCACGGAGGCAAGGTATGTCTGGATTCCGAACCAGGCAATGGCCACCGCGCCACGGACCAGGCTGGCCAGCTGGGCGCCCCGGATGCCGAAGCTGATCCGGCTCATCACCGGGAAGGGAACGCCGGTCTTCTGGCCCATGAACCCGGAGAACGTCAAGAGGGTGAACAGCAAGACCGCACCGATGCCAAGGGCCACGAGGATTTGCCACCCGCCCAGGCCAAGGGAAAAGAGGCCGATCGCGAAAGCGTAGTTGCCAAGGCTGTGGACGTCGTTGGCCCAGAGGGTGAAGATGCTGTAGCTGGTCCAGCGCCTGCCCTCCTTCTTGGTGGGGGCGAGGTCGAGGTTATAGAGGCTGGGGCTGATGTCGCGGCCTGCTGCGACGGACGCTACATCGCACAGGGTTTCATTTCCTACTGACGGATGGACCGAACTGCCTGGCAGTATGGCCTGCTCCGGAGCCGTTGTGACGCCGACTGGGGGAGTCGATTGCATCGTGGATCTCCACTTCTTTGTGGTGCTGCAACTAGGCTTCCGAGACGCTGTGAGAGGAGTTGAAACTTTTCGCATCGTGGAATCTAGTTATTGAATAGTGAAATAACTGTATGAGCTAGGTCACCTTTGGTCAAGGGCCCGCCTCCCGACGGCGGTCACAAACGGCGGCGTGGGGCCGCGAGGCCTTGTGGGCAGTAGTCTCCGCGGGACGAGATTGACGCTTGGCGAACGCATGGCTAATCTCGAATTACAGAATTTTATTCTCACAATACGAAATTTCTACGCACGTTTCAGCGCGCACCACAGTGCAAGCGCCCAGACATTCAATGAAGAGAGGTTGGACGTGGCTGCAGGAGAAGAGACCTCACACATCCTTAGCGGGTTGACTTCCCAGCTGCCTGATCGTGATCCGGAAGAGACTGCCGAGTGGGTTGAGTCTTTGGATGCGTTGATCAGGGAGCAGGGCACGGAGCGGGCG